>NZ_WIJO01000023.1:0-30029 GCF_009496205.1 Streptococcus mitis | reverse complement strand
AAATTAACAGCACTTGAAGGTACTCCAAACGCAACGAAAGAAGAAAAAGATGCGGCTAAACAAGCAGCACAAGACGCAGCAACAAAAGCAAATCAAGCAATTGACGCAGCAACGGACAATGCAGGAGTAGCAACAGCTCAAACAGACGGTATAGCAGCAATTGAAGCTGTAACCCCAACAGTAGCAGTTAAAGCAGCGGCTAAAGCTGAAGTAGCGAAAAAATTAGCAGAAAAATTAACAGCACTTGAAGGTACTCCAAACGCAACGAAAGAAGAAAAAGATGCGGCTAAACAAGCAGCACAAGACGCAGCAACAAAAGCAAATCAAGCAATTGACGCAGCAACGGACAATGCAGGAGTAGCAACAGCTCAAACAGACGGTATAGCAGCAATTGAAGCTGTAACCCCAACAGTAGCAGTTAAAGCAAATGTGCGTAAAGAATCTAAAGAATTGCCAAATACAGGTACAGCAGATTCTACTGTAGCTATGGTAGCAGCTGCCGCAAGTGCAGTACTTGGCCTAGGTCTTGTAGGCCGTCGTCGTAAAGAAGATGAAGAAGTATAATTTATATATGAACTAATCTAATCTTTTAGTAAAATTTGTATTTGATTTTATAGCTTATATAGAATTTCTTAAAAAATCTCCTAGTAGTCCATTGATTGCTAGGAGATTTTGTTTCTTTGTCAATTATATAAGGTATCGAAACTGGAATAGTAGGACATGACTTCTGAAGCATTGTTAGAAATTAATTTGACTTTCCTAATCTCTTAGTTCACATCTTCGATAATTAAAAATACGATTATTAATTTTTACGAATAATATAGAAAAGGAGGGAAATCATGTTTGTTGCGAGAGATGCTCGGGGAGAATTGGTAAATGTGTTAGAGGATAAACTTGAGAAGCAAGCATACACCTGCCCAGCTTGTGGAGGTCGGCTCCGTTTGCGTCAAGGACCAAGTGTCCGGACCCATTTTGCCCACAAAACCTTAAAAGACTGTGATTTTTCCTCTGAAAATGAAAGTCCAGAACACCTAGAAAATAAAAAATCACTTTATCACTGGTTGAAAAAAGATGCAGAGGTGCAATTAGAATACCCTCTTCCAGCCCTTAAACAGATTGCGGATGTATTTGTAAATCGCAATCTAGCTCTAGAAGTCCAATGTAGTCCCTTGCCTCAAAAAGTTCTTAAAGAGCGTAGCGAGGGCTATCGTAGTCAGGGTTACCAAGTACTGTGGTTGCTGGGAGAAAAACTTTGGCTCAAAGAGCGGTTGACTCGTCTGCAAGAAGGTTTTCTCTATTTCAGTCAAAACATGGGCTTTTATGTTTGGGAATTAGACAGTGAAAAACAAGTTTTAATACTCAAATACCTGATTCATCAAAATCTCCGAGGTAAACTCCATTATCAGATTAAGGAATTTCCCTATGGTTACGGTAGTCTACTGGAGATATTACGTATTCCCTATAAGAAACAAAAAATATCTCATTTTACAGTGTCTGAGGATAAGAACATCTGTCGCTATATCCGACAACAACTCTATTATCAAAATCCTATTTGGATGAAAGAGCAAGCAGAAGCCTATCAAAAGGGGGAAAATCTCCTGACTTATGGGCTAAAAGAATGGTATCCACAAATTCGACCATTAGTAGGTGAGTTTTGCCAAATTGAGAAGGACTTAACCAGCTATTATCAGTATTTTCAAACCTATTACCAAGAAAATCCTCAAAATGATTGGCAAAAGCTTTATCCACCAGCCTTTTATCAGCAATATTTCTTGAAAAATATGGTAAAATAGAAAGGATGGAGGAATCTAATGGTATTACAAAGAAATGAAATAAATGAAAAAGATACATGGGATCTATCAACGATTTACCCAACTGACCAGGCTTGGGAAGAAGCCTTAAAAGATTTAACAGAACAATTGGAGACAGTAGCCCAGTATGAAGGCCATCTCTTGGATAGTGCGGATAGCCTTCTAGAAATCACTGAATTTTCTCTTGAAATGGAACGCCAAATGGAGAAGCTTTACGTTTATGCTCATATGAAAAATGACCAAGACACACGTGAAGCCAAGTACCAAGAGTACTATGCTAAGGCAATGACTCTCTATAGCCAGCTAGACCAAGCTTTTTCATTCTATGAACCTGAATTTATGGATATTAGCGAAAAGCAGTATGCTGACTTTTTAGAAGCTCAACCAAAATTGCAGGTTTATCAACACTATTTTGACAAGCTTTTACAAGGCAAGGAACACGTTCTTTCACAACGTGAAGAAGAATTATTGGCTGGAGCTGGAGAAATCTTTGGTTCGGCAAGTGAAACCTTTGCTATTTTAGATAATGCAGATATCGTCTTTCCATTTGTTAAAGATGAAGATGGTAACGAAGTACAATTATCACATGGCGTTTATATGCGCTTGATGGAGTCTAAAAACCGTGAGGTTCGCCGTGGTGCCTATCAAGCCCTTTATGCAACTTATGAGCAATTCCAACATACTTATGCCAAAACCTTGCAAACAAATGTTAAGGTTCAAAACTATCGTGCAAAAGTTCGCAACTACAAGAGTGCGCGTCATGCAGCTCTCGCAGCAAATTTTGTTCCAGAAAGTGTTTATGACAATTTGGTAGCAGCAGTTCGCAAGCATTTGCCACTCTTGCATCGTTACCTTGAACTTCGTTCAAAAATCTTGGGAATTTCAGACCTCAAGATGTACGATGTCTATACACCACTCTCATCTGTTGAATATAGTTTTACCTACCAAGAAGCCTTGAAAAAAGCTGAAGAAGCCTTGGCAGTCTTGGGTGAAGATTACTTGAGCCGTGTTAAACGTGCCTTCAGCGAGCGTTGGATTGATGTTTACGAAAATCAAGGCAAGCGTTCAGGAGCTTACTCTGGTGGTTCTTACGATACAAATGCCTTCATGCTTCTTAACTGGCAGGACAATCTAGACAATCTCTTTACTCTTGTTCATGAAACAGGTCACAGTATGCATTCAAGCTATACTCGTGAAACTCAGCCTTATGTTTACGGGGATTACTCTATCTTCTTGGCTGAGATTGCTTCAACTACCAATGAAAATATCTTGACGGAGAAATTATTGGAAGAAGTGGAAGATGATGCAACGCGCTTTGCGATTCTCAATAACTTCCTAGATGGTTTCCGTGGAACAGTTTTCCGCCAAACTCAATTTGCTGAGTTTGAACACGCGATTCACCAAGCGGATCAAAATGGTGAAGTCTTGACAAGCGATTTCTTAAATAAACTCTACGCAGACTTGAACCAAGAGTATTATGGTTTGAGTAAGGAAGACAATCCTGAAATCCAATACGAGTGGGCACGCATTCCACACTTCTACTATAACTACTATGTATATCAATATTCAACAGGTTTTGCAGCAGCCTCAGCCCTGGCTGAAAAGATTGTCCATGGTAGTCAAGAAGACCGTGACCGCTATATTGACTATCTCAAGGCAGGTAAGTCTGACTATCCACTTAATGTCATGAGAAAAGCTGGTGTTGATATGGAGAAGGAAGACTATCTCAACGATGCCTTTGCAGTCTTTGAACGTCGTTTGAATGAGTTTGAAGCCCTTGTTGAAAAATTGGGATTGGCATAAGATGGTTGAATCATACAGTAAAAATGCCAACCATAACATGCGTCGCCCTGTTGTCAAGGAAGAAATTGTGGACTTGATGCGTCAGCGTCAAAAGCAAGTTACAGGTTCTTTGAAAGAATTGGAAGACTTTGCCCGTAAGGAAAATATTCCCATTATTCCCCATGAAACGGTTGCTTATTTCCGTTTTCTCATGGAAACCATGCAGCCTAAAAATATTCTGGAAATTGGGACGGCCATCGGGTTTTCAGCCCTTTTGATGGCGGAACATGCACCAAATGCAAAGATTACAACCATTGACCGCAATCCAGAAATGATTGGTTTTGCCAAGGAAAATTTCGCCCAGTTTGACAGTCGTAAGCAAATTACGCTCCTAGAAGGAGATGCGGTAGATGTCTTATCAATCTTGACAGAGTCCTATGATTTTGTCTTTATGGATTCTGCCAAGTCTAAATATATCGTCTTTCTGCCAGAAATCCTCAAACACTTGGACGTTGGAGGTGTGGTTGTCTTGGATGATATTTTCCAAGGTGGCGATGTTGCCAAGGACATTATGGAAGTCCGTCGTGGCCAGCGAACCATTTACCGTGGTCTTCAAAGATTATTCGATGCAACCTTAGACAATCCAGGACTCACTGCAACATTAGTACCTTTAGGGGACGGCATTCTCATGCTTCGTAAAAATGTAGCAGACGTTCAATTGCCTGTTAGCGAATGATTTTCAGAATAATTTAAGAAAATATAGTAAAATAGATAGGGTAACACTTATCTCAAAGGAGTAGACATGAAGAAAAAACTATTGGCAGGTGCCATTACACTATTATCAGTAGCAACTTTAGCAGCTTGTTCGAAAGGTTCAGAAGGAGCAGATCTTATCAGCATGAAAGGGGATGTCATCACAGAACATCAATTTTATGAGCAAGTGAAAAGCAATCCTTCAGCTCAACAAGTGTTGTTGAACTTGACTATCCAAAAAGTATTTGAGAAACAATACGGTTCAGAAGTAGATGACAAAGAAGTCAACGACACTATTGCCGAAGAAGAGAAACAATATGGTGAAAACTACCAACGTGTCTTGTCACAAGCAGGAATGACTCTTGAAACACGTAAAGCTCAAATTCGTACAAGTAAATTGGTTGAGTTGGCAGTTAAGAAAGCAGCAGAAGCTGAATTGACAGATGATGCTTATAAGAAGGCCTTTGACGAGTACACTCCAGATGTAACGGCTCAAATTATCCGTTTGGACAATGAAGACAAGGCCAAAGAAATTCTTGAAAAAGCTAAGGCAAGTGGCGCAGATTTCGCTCAACTAGCTAAAGATAACTCAACAGATGAGAAAACGAAAGCGAACGGTGGAGAAATCACCTTTGATTCAGCTTCAACAGAAGTACCAGATCAAGTTAAGAAAGCAGCTTTTGCCTTGGATGTTAACGGAATTTCTGATGTCATTACAGCTACTGGCACACAAGCCTACAGCAGTCAATATTATATTGTAAAACTCACTAAGAAAACGGAAAAATCATCTAATATTGATGACTACAAAGAAAAATTAAAAACTGTTATCTTGACTCAAAAACAAAATGACGCATCATTTGTTCAAAGCATTATCGGAAAAGAATTGCAAGCAGCCAACATCAAGGTTAAAGACCAAGCCTTCCAAAATATCTTTACTCAATACATCGGTGGTGGAGATTCAAGCTCAAGCAGTTCTTCAAAAGAATAAAACAGAAAAGAGCCAAGTGCTCTTTTTCTTATGAGAAAATCTTTCTATCTTAATGGTAAGAGTTTTTTTCTTTCGGAAAAAATGGTATAATAGCAATCAAAACTAGAAAATAAACGGAATTTGGGAATAATTTCTTTTGTTCTCATTAGATTGGTGATACTATGAAGATTAGTAAGAGGCACCTATTAAACTATTCTATTCTAGTTCCTTACTTACTTTTATCAATTTTGGGCTTGATTGTAGTTTATTCTACAACCAGTGCCATTCTTATCGAAGAAGGTAAAAGTGCCCTCCAATTGGTTCGAAGTCAGGGAATGTTTTGGATACTTAGTTTAATATTGATTGCCTTGATATATAAGCTGAAATTGAATTTTTTAAGAAAAGAACGACTCTTATTTATTGTTATGTTTGTTGAGCTGATTCTTTTGGCTCTGGCTCGCTTAATTGGTACGCCAGTCAATGGAGCCTATGGTTGGATTTCAGTAGGACCTTTGACCATTCAACCAGCGGAGTATTTGAAGATTATCATTGTCTGGTACTTGGCTCAACGTTTTTCAAAACAACAGGATGAAATTGGTATTTATGATTTTCAAGTTTTAACTCAAAATCAATGGATTCCTCGTGCTTTTAATGATTGGCGTTTTGTCCTACTTGTCATGATAGGAAGTTTGGCTATTTTCCCAGACTTGGGGAATGCTACTATCCTAGCTCTGGTTGCCTTGATTATGTATACAGTTAGTGGAATTGCTCATCGTTGGTTTATAGTCTTTATCGGTGTTTTATTTGGAGTTTCAGCCCTATCTCTATCAGCTATTTCTGTAATTGGGGTTGATAAGTTTTCAAAAGTTCCAGTATTTGGTTACGTGGCCAAGCGTTTCAGTGCCTACTTTAATCCCTTTGCTGATTTGGCAGGAGCAGGACACCAACTTGCAAATTCCTACTTTGCCATGGTAAATGGTGGGTGGTTTGGTCTAGGCTTAGGAAATTCAATCGAAAAACGTGGTTATTTACCAGAGGCCCATACAGACTTTGTATTTTCAATTGTCATTGAAGAGTTTGGATTTGTGGGAGCCAGTTTGATTTTGGCACTTGTCTTTTTCCTGATTTTGCGAATTATCCTAGTCGGTATTCGTGCTAAGAATCCCTTTAATTCCATGATGGCGATTGGGGTTGGGGGGATGATGCTGGTACAGGTATTTGTTAATATTGGCGGAATTTCGGGCATTATTCCTTCGACAGGAGTAACCTTCCCCTTCTTATCACAAGGAGGGAACAGTCTTCTAGTCTTGTCTGTAGCCATCGCCTTTGTCTTAAATATTGATGCAAGTGAAAAACGTGCCCAATTATATGAGGAGTTAGAAGCTCACTCATCAAACTATATGTAGAGTTGATAGTGGAAAGGATGACCTATGTCTCTTCAAAAATTAGAAAACTATAGTAATAAAGCTGTCGTGCAAGAAGAAGTATTGATTTTAACAGAATTGTTAGAAGATATCACTAAAAATATGCTTGCACCAGAGACTTTTGAAAAAATCATGCAGTTGAAAGAATTGTCAACTCAAGAAGATTATCAAGGCTTGAACCAATTGGTTACTAGCCTGACAAATGATGAAATGGCTTATATTTCACGCTATTTCTCAATTTTGCCTCTCTTGATTAATATTTCAGAAGACGTGGATTTGGCCTATGAAATCAACCACCAAAATAATATCGATCAAGATTATCTTGGGAAATTATCAGCAACAATCAAAATGGTTGCTGAAAAAGAAAATGCGGTTGAAATTCTTGAACACTTGAATGTTGTCCCTGTTTTGACTGCCCATCCAACACAAGTGCAACGTAAGAGTATGTTGGATTTGACCAACCATATCCATACCCTCTTGCGTAAGTATCGTGATGTGAAATTAGGCTTGATTAATAAGGAAAAATGGCATAATGATCTCCGTCGTTATATTGAGATTATCATGCAGACAGATATGATTCGTGAGAAGAAATTGAAAGTAACCAATGAAATCACGAACGTTATGGAATACTACAATAGTTCATTCCTGAAAGCTGTTCCTCATTTGACTGCTGAGTACAAGCGTCTGGCTAAAAAACATGGCTTGGAGTTGAAACATCCTAAACCAATTACCATGGGAATGTGGATTGGTGGAGATCGTGATGGGAATCCTTTTGTTACAGCAGATACCTTGAAACAATCTGCTATGACCCAGTGTGAAGTCATTATGAACTACTATGATGAAAAGATTTACCAACTTTATCGAGAGTTCTCTCTCTCAACAAGTATTGTCAATGTAAGCAAGCAAGTCAGAGAAATGGCTCGTCAATCCAAAGATAATTCGATCTATCGTGAAAAAGAGCTTTACCGTCGTGCTTTGTTTGATATTCAATCAAAAATCCAAGCAACAAAAGCCTATCTGATTGAGGATAAGGAAGTTGGAGCTCGCTATGAAACAGCCAATGATTTTTACAAGGATTTAATTACCATCCGTGATTCCCTTTTGGAAAACAAGGGTGAGGCACTGATTTCTGGTGATTTTGTTGAATTGATTCAAGCAGTTGAAATTTTTGGTTTCTATTTGGCATCTATTGACATGCGTCAAGATTCTAGTGTTCATGAAGCTTGTGTAGCCGAACTCTTGAAATCAGCAGGTATTCATTCTCATTATAGTGAATTAAGTGAAGAAGAAAAATGCCAGCTTCTCTTGAAAGAATTGGAAGAAGATCCACGCATTCTTTCTGCCACTCATGTTGAAAAATCAGAGTTACTTGAAAAAGAATTAGCAATCTTTAAGGCTGCTCGTAAGTTGAAAGATAAGTTGGGAGATGATGTCATTCGTCAGACCATCATTTCACATGCAACCAGCGTATCAGACATGCTGGAATTGGCTATCTTGCTAAAAGAAGTAGGGTTAGTTGATAAAGAAAGAGCCCGTGTCCAAATTGTCCCTCTCTTTGAAACAATTGAGGACTTGGACCATTCAGAAGAAACCATGAGAGAATACCTTTCTCTTGCCCTTGCTAAGAAATGGATTGCTTCGCGCAATAACTACCAAGAAATCATGCTTGGCTACTCTGATAGTAATAAAGATGGTGGTTACCTTTCATCATGTTGGACTCTTTACAAGGCTCAACAACAATTGACTGCTATTGGAGATGAATTTGGTGTTAAGGTTACCTTCTTCCATGGCCGTGGTGGTACTGTTGGTCGTGGTGGTGGACCAACCTATGAAGCTATCACATCTCAACCGCTTAAGTCTATCAAGGACCGTATCCGTTTGACGGAGCAGGGTGAAGTAATTGGCAATAAGTACGGGAATAAAGATGCTGCCTACTATAACTTTGAAATGCTAGTATCTGCAGCCATTAACCGTATGATCACTCAGAAGAAGAGCGATACCAATACATCCAATCGTTATGAAGCAATCATGGACCAAGTGGTGGACCGTAGTTACGATATCTATCGTGATTTGGTCTTTGGTAATGATCATTTCTATGATTATTTCTTCGAGTCAAGTCCAATCAAGGCTATTTCAAGCTTTAACATTGGTTCACGTCCAGCCGCTCGTAAGACGATTACTGAAATCGGTGGTTTACGCGCTATCCCTTGGGTATTCTCATGGTCGCAAAGTCGTGTCATGTTCCCTGGCTGGTATGGAGTTGGTTCAAGCTTCAAAGAATTTATTGATAAGAATCCAGAGAATATCGCTATTCTACGAGATATGTACCAAAATTGGCCTTTCTTCCAATCGCTTC
Source organism: Streptococcus mitis (assembly GCF_009496205.1). Taxonomy (GTDB): domain Bacteria; phylum Bacillota; class Bacilli; order Lactobacillales; family Streptococcaceae; genus Streptococcus; species Streptococcus mitis_BN. Next base: position 20,936 of record NZ_WIJO01000023.1, on the reverse strand, counting down.
TTTCAAATGTTGACATGGTCTTGTCAAAATCAAATATGAACATTGCTTTTGAGTATGCCAAACTTTGTGAAGATGATCAAGTAAAAGCAATTTATGAGACTATTCTAAATGAATGGCAAGTTACCAAGGAAGTCATCTTGGCTATCGAAGGCTACGATGAACTCTTGGCGGAAAATCCATATCTAAAAGCAAGTTTGGATTACCGTATGCCTTACTTTAATATCCTCAACTATATCCAGTTGGAGTTGATTAAACGTCAACGTCGTGGAGAATTATCAAGCGACCAAGAAAAATTAATCCATACAACCATCAACGGAATTGCGACAGGATTGCGTAATTCTGGCTGATACCTTTCAAACTTCCTCTTTTCTATAGGGGAAGTTTTTGAATATTTCAAAAAAATTCTCAAAGAGTCTTGACAAGTAGTTGAAAAATGATATAATTTAACCATTCAGAAAAGTAATCATATAAACTTTTTAGAGAGTCTGTGGTAGCTGAAAACAGATAAGTGATGATGATGAAAATTGGGCTGAATGTTATTTAGAATTTGAAATCATAAAAATTCGGTGAGCACACCTTACAGTGCATCTCGTTATTGCGAGACAGAGCGATAGGGAAATTCCCTATAATTGAGGTGGTACCGCGCATCGACGTCCTCACACAAGTTTTTTGTGTGAGGACTTTTTTGATGGAGGTTAGTATGGAAAGAAAACGATGGCGTCGCTTGTTTAGATAAGTGAAGTATTTTAAAGGAATAAAAAGGAGAAATAGAATGAAAAATAAACGTTTAATTGGAATTATCGTTGCGTTAGCAGTCTTAGTAGCAGGAAGCTTGATTTACTCTTCAATGAATAAACCAGAAGCTAAAAATGAAAAGAAAGTTGCCAAAGTTGGTGTCCTTCAGTTTGTGAGCCATCCCTCTCTTGATTTGATTTATAAAGGGATACAAGATGGACTTGCAGAAGAAGGATATAAAGATGATCAAGTTAAAATCGATTTTATGAACTCAGAAGGCGATCAAAGTAAGGTTGCGACAATGAGTAAACAATTGGTTGCAAATGGCAATGACTTGGTTGTTGGTATCGCAACACCAGCTGCTCAAGGTTTGGCTAGTGCCACAAAAGACCTACCGGTCATCATGGCTGCTATTACAGACCCAATCGGAGCTAACTTGGTCAAAGATTTGAAAAAACCAGGTGGCAACATTACAGGGGTATCTGACCACAACCCAGCTCAACAACAAGTTGAACTCATTAAGGCTCTCACACCAAGTGTGAAGACAATCGGAGCTCTTTACTCAAGTAGCGAAGACAATTCAAAAACTCAGGTAGAAGAATTTAAGGCTTATGCTGAAAAAGCAGGTTTGACTGTAGAAACATTTGCAGTTCCTTCAACAAATGAAATTGCTTCAACAGTAAATGTTATGACTAGCAAGGTCGATGCTATCTGGGTTCCAATTGATAACACAATTGCTTCAGCCTTCTCAACTGTTGTATCAAGCAACCAATCAGCTAAAAAACCAATCTACCCAAGTGCAACTGCCATGGTAGAAGCAGGTGGCTTGGCATCTGTTGTGGTTGATCAACATGACCTTGGTGTTGCAACTGGTAAAATGATTGCTCAAGTTTTGAAAGGTGCAAAACCAGCTGATACTCCAGTCAATGTCTTTTCAACTGGTAAGTCAGTGATCAATAAAAAATTGGCACAAGAATTAGGTATTACGATTCCTGAATCTGTTCTAAAAGAAGCAGGACAAGTGATTGAATAATCTGTAATGGAGGAGTTGGGGACATCTCCTCCAATTTTTTACAAAAGAAATCGTATAGAAAAGGTTAAGAAACAGATGATATTATCTATTATTTCTCAAGGATTTGTCTGGGCAATTTTAGGTCTGGGGATCTTTATGACATTTAGGATTTTGAACTTTCCAGATATGACAACAGAAGGTTCCTTCCCTCTTGGGGGAGCTGTTGCTGTCACTCTGATAACCAAAGGCGTGAACCCATTTCTAGCGACACTTGTTGCTGTAGGAGCAGGTTGTTTGGCTGGAATGGCAGCAGGACTTCTTTATACAAAAGGGAAGATTCCAACCTTGCTCTCAGGGATTTTGGTGATGACTTCCTGTCACTCTATCATGCTCTTGATTATGGGACGTGCGAATTTAGGCCTGCTTGGAACCAAGCAAATTCAGGATGTTTTGCCTTTTGATTCAGATTTGAATCAACTCTTGACAGGTCTCATCTTTGTAAGTATTGTTATTGCTCTCATGCTCTTTTTCTTGGACACTAAACTCGGACAAGCATATATTGCTACAGGTGACAATCCTGATATGGCTAGAAGTTTCGGGATTCATACTGGTCGCATGGAGCTTATGGGCTTGGTCTTATCAAATGGTGTGATTGCCCTTGCAGGTGCTCTTATTGCCCAGCAAGAAGGTTATGCCGATGTATCTCGAGGAATTGGGGTTATCGTTGTGGGGCTTGCAAGTTTGATTATTGGAGAAGTTATCTTCAAGAGTTTGAGCTTGGCAGAACGTCTGATTACCATCGTTGTAGGTTCTATCGCCTATCAATTTTTAGTGTGGGCAGTTATTGCGCTTGGCTTTAATACAAGTTACCTTCGTTTGTACAGTGCCGTGATTTTAGCAGTCTGCCTCATGATTCCAACATTTAAGCAAACAATCTTGAAAGGAGCCAAATTAAGCAAATGACAGCAATTGTAGAATTAAAAAATGCAACCAAAGTCGTTAAAAATGGCTTTGATGAAGAAAAGATTATTTTAAATGATGTTTCCTTAGAAATTTTTGAACAGGATTTCATCACGATTTTAGGTGGAAATGGAGCTGGGAAATCAACCCTCTTTAACACTATTGCAGGAACTTTGTCATTAACCAGTGGAACCATCCGTATTTTGGGTGAAGATGTTACCAAGTTTTCGCCAGAAAAGCGAGCTAAGTATCTGTCTCGAGTCTTCCAAGATCCCAAGATGGGGACAGCTCCTCGTATGACGGTCGCTGAAAATCTTTTGATTGCCAAGTTTCGTGGTGAAAAGCGTGGACTGTTTCCGAGACGTCTGGCTAGCTATAAGGATGAGTTTCAGGCAACTATTGAAAAAGTGGGAAACGGTCTTGAGAAACACTTGAATACACCAATTGAGTTCTTATCTGGTGGACAAAGACAGGCTTTGAGTCTCTTGATGGCAACCTTGAAGCGTCCAGAATTACTCTTGTTAGACGAGCATACTGCAGCCCTTGATCCAAAGACCAGTGTCGCACTCATGGAGTTGACAGATGAATTTGTCAAGAAAGATCAGCTGACAGCGCTTATGATTACCCACCATATGGAAGATGCTCTCAAATATGGCAATCGCTTGATTGTCATGAAAGAAGGACGAATTATCCAAGATTTGAACCAAGAAGAAAAAGCAAAAATGAAAATCTCTGATTATTATCAACTCTTTGAATAAAGTAGGGAAAATGAGTGAAATGGTTTACTTTTTTTCTGAAATAAAGTATACTATATAAAGTAAACTATGATAACATGGAGGTATTGTGTATGGTTGACAAACAAGTCATTGAAGAAATCAAAAACAATGCCAACATTGTGGAAGTCATAGGAGATGTGATTTCTTTACAAAAGGCAGGACGGAACTATCTAGGGCTCTGTCCTTTTCATGGTGAAAAAACACCTTCTTTCAACGTTGTAGAGGACAAACAGTTTTACCACTGTTTTGGTTGTGGTCGATCAGGTGACGTCTTTAAGTTCATCGAGGAGTACCAAGGGGTTCCCTTTATGGAGGCTGTCCAAATCTTAGGTCAGCGTGTTGGGATTGAGGTTGAAAAGCCGCTTTATAGTGAACATAAGCCAGTTTCACCCCACCAAGCTCTTTATGATATGCACGAAGATGCTGCCAAATTTTACCATGCTATTCTCATGACAACGACTATGGGAGAAGAGGCCAGAAATTACCTTTATCAGCGTGGTTTGACAGATGAAGTGCTCAAACATTTTCGGATTGGTTTAGCACCTCCAGAACGCAACTATCTTTATCAACGTTTGTCTGGTCAGTATCGTGAAGAGGATTTTCTAGATTCAGGATTGTTTTATCTCTCGGATGCTAATCAATTTGTAGATACATTTCACAATCGGATCATGTTTCCCCTGACAAATGACCAGGGCAAGGTCATTGCCTTCTCAGGTCGTATCTGGCAGAAAACGGATTCACAAACTTCTAAGTATAAAAATAGCCGATCGACTGCAATTTTTAACAAAAGTTACGAATTATATCATATGGATAGGGCAAAAAAATCTTCTGGCAAAACCAGTGAGATTTACCTGATGGAAGGATTCATGGATGTCATTGCAGCCTATCGGGCTGGAATCGAAAACGCTGTGGCGTCCATGGGAACAGCCTTGAGCCGTGAGCATGTTGAGCATCTGAAAAGGTTAACCAAGAAGTTGGTTCTGGTATACGATGGCGATAAGGCTGGGCAAGCTGCGACATTGAAAGCACTGGATGAAATTGGTGATATACCTGTGCAAATTGTCAGCATGCCTGATAACTTGGATCCAGATGAGTATCTACAAAAAAATGGTCCAGAAGACTTGGCCTATCTATTAACGAAAACTCGTATTAGTCCGATTGAGTTCTACATTCACCAGTATAAGCCTGAAAATAGTGAAAATTTGCAGGCTCAGATTGAGTTTATTGAAAAAATAGCGCCCTTGATTGTTCAAGAAAAGTCCATCACTGCTCAAAACAGCTATATTCATATTTTAGCTGACAGTCTGGCGTCCTTTGATTATGCCCAGATTGAGCAGATTGTTAATGAGAGCCGTCAGGCACAAAGGCAGAATCGCATGGAAGGAATTTCCAGACCGACGTCAATCACTATGCCTGTCACCAAGCAGTTATCGGCTATTATGAGGGCAGAAGCTCATCTACTTTATCGAATGATGGAATCTCCCCTTATTTTGAATGATTACCGTTTGCGAGAAGACTTTTCATTTGATACACCTGAATTTCAGGTTTTATATGACTTGCTTGGCCAGTATGGAAATCTTCCTCCAGAAGTTCTAGCAGAACAGACAGAGGAAGTTGAGAGAGCTTGGTACCAAGTCTTAGCTCAGGATTTGCCTGCTGAGATGTCACCTCAGGAACTTAGTGAAGTAGAAATGACTCGAAACAAGGCACTCTTGAATCAGGACAATATGAGAATCAAAAAGAAGGTGCAGGAAGCGAGCCATGTAGGAGATACCGACACAGCCCTAGAAGAATTGGAACGTTTAATTTCCCAAAAGAGAAGAATGGAGTAATAATGGCAACAAAACAAAAAGAAGTAACAACATTTGATGTACAAGTAGCAGAATTTATCCGTAATCATAAACAAAAAGGGACAGCAACTGATGATGAAATTAATGCAAGTCTGGTGATTCCTTTTACCTTGGATGCTGATGGGATTGAAGATCTCTTGCAGCGAATTCAGGATGCAGGGATTTCTATCACAGATAACGAAGGAAATCCGAGTGCGCGTGTTCTTAGTACTGAAGAAGAGCCAGAACTCAGCGATGAGGACTTGATTGGTTCAACTTCGGCTAAGGTCAATGACCCTGTTCGTATGTACTTGAAAGAAATCGGAGTCGTTCCTCTCTTGACCAATGAAGAGGAAAAAGAATTGGCACTAGCTGTTGAAGCGGGTGATATCGAAGCCAAACAACGTCTTGCGGAAGCCAACCTTCGTTTGGTTGTTTCTATTGCTAAACGCTATGTCGGCCGTGGTATGCAGTTCCTTGACTTGATTCAAGAAGGGAACATGGGCTTGATGAAGGCGGTTGACAAGTTTGACTATTCTAAAGGCTTCAAGTTTTCAACTTACGCAACTTGGTGGATTCGTCAGGCTATCACTCGTGCTATTGCGGATCAAGCTCGTACTATTCGTATCCCAGTCCACATGGTTGAAACGATTAACAAGCTTGTTCGTGAACAGCGTAACCTTCTTCAAGAATTGGGGCAAGATCCAACACCAGAACAAATCGCTGAACGAATGGATATGACACCTGATAAGGTTCGTGAAATCTTGAAGATTGCCCAAGAACCGGTATCCCTTGAAACTCCAATCGGTGAAGAGGATGATAGCCACCTTGGGGACTTTATCGAAGATGAAGTGATTGAAAATCCAGTGGACTATACAACTCGTATTGTCTTGCGTGAGCAGTTGGATGAGGTCTTGGATACTCTTACAGACCGTGAAGAAAATGTTTTGCGTCTGCGTTTTGGGCTAGATGATGGTAAAATGCGTACCCTTGAAGATGTTGGTAAAGTCTTTAACGTGACTCGCGAGCGTATCCGTCAGATTGAAGCTAAAGCTTTGAGAAAACTACGCCAACCAAGTCGCAGCAAACCGCTTCGTGATTTTATTGAAGACTAAGAGTGAGGATGAATATGGCTTATACAGAAGAGCAAATTGAAAACATCAAAACACGAATTTTATCAGCCTTGGAAGAAGTGATTGACCCTGAGTTGGGAATCGATATTGTCAATCTTGGTTTGATTTATGAGATTCGTTTTGACGGCGACACAGGGCAAACAGAGATTGATATGACGTTGACAACTATGGGTTGTCCCCTGGCAGATCTTTTGACAGACCAGATTTATGATGCCATGACAGAGGTGCCAGAAGTAACGGATACTGAGGTCAAATTAGTTTGGTATCCAGCCTGGACTGTTGAAAAAATGAGTCGCTATGCACGCATTGCCCTAGGCATTAAGTAAACAAATAAAAGCATGTGAGAGATTATTGGAAAAGCGAGGAAATTTCCTCTTCTTTTCCTCTAGTCTCTCCTTTCTTTTGCTGATTTTATTCAAAGAAAATGATATAATAGTAGTTATGGAAAAAAAGAAATTACGCATCAATATGTTGAGTTCAAGTGAGAAAGTAGCAGGACAAGGAGTTTCAGGTGCCTACCGTGAATTAGTTCGTCTTCTTCACCGTGATGCCAAGGACCAATTGATTGTTACAGAAAATCTTCCAATAGAGGCAGATGTGACTCACTTTCATACAATTGATTTCCCCTATTATTTATCAACATTCCAAAAGAAACGCTCAGGAAGGAAAATTGGCTATGTGCATTTCTTGCCTGATACACTTGAGGGGAGTTTGAAAATTCCATTTTTCTTAAAGGGAATTGTGAAACGCTATGTATTTTCTTTTTACAACCGGATGGAGCACTTGGTTGTGGTCAATCCGATGTTTATTGAGGATTTGGTGGCAGCTGGTATTCCACGTGAAAAAGTGACTTATATTCCTAACTTTGTAAACAAGGAAAAATGGCATCCTCTTCCACTGGAAGAGGTAGCGAGACTGCGTACAGAGCTAGGTCTTAGTGACAATCAGTTTATCGTAGTAGGTGCTGGTCAAGTTCAGAAACGCAAAGGGATTGACGATTTTATCCGTCTGGCTGAGGAATTGCCGCAAATTACCTTTATCTGGGCAGGTGGTTTCTCTTTTGGTGGTATGACAGATGGTTATGAACGTTACAAGAAAATCATGGAGAATCCCCCTAAAAATTTGATTTTTCCAGGTATTGTGTCACCAGAGCGAATGCGTGAATTGTATGCCCTAGCGGACCTTTTCTTGTTGCCTAGTTACAATGAACTCTTTCCTATGACTATCCTAGAAGCTGCCAGTTGTGAAGCTCCTATTATGTTGCGTGATTTGGATCTTTATAAGGTGATTTTGGAGGGCAATTATCGGGCGACAGCAGATAGAGAAGAGATGAAAGAAGCTATTCTGGAATATCAAGCGAATCCTGATGCTTTAAAAGATTTGAAAGAAAAAGCTAAGAATATTTCTAGAGAGTATTCAGAAGAGCATCTGTTACAAATCTGGTTAGACTTTTATGAGAAACAAGCGGCTTTAGGGAGAAAATAAAAAGTGAGGTAATCTATGCGAATTGGTTTATTTACAGATACTTATTTTCCTCAGGTTTCAGGTGTTGCGACCAGTATTCGAACCTTGAAAACAGAGCTTGAAAAGCAGGGGCACGCTGTTTTTATCTTTACGACGACAGATAAGGATGTCAATCGTTATGAAGATTGGCAAATTATCCGCATTCCAAGTGTTCCCTTCTTTGCATTTAAAGATCGCCGCTTTGCCTATCGAGGCTTTAGCAAGGCGCTTGAAATTGCCAAACAGTATCAGTTAGATATTATCCATACTCAGACAGAATTTTCTCTTGGCTTGTTGGGGATTTGGATTGCGCGTGAATTGAAGATTCCAGTTATCCATACCTATCACACTCAGTACGAAGACTATGTGCATTATATTGCTAAGGGGATGCTGATTCGTCCGAGTATGGTCAAGTACCTAGTCAGAGGTTTCCTTCATGACGTGGATGGGGTTATTTGCCCGAGTGAGATTGTCCGTGATTTGCTATCTAACTATAAGGTTAAGGTGGAAAAACGGGTCATTCCGACTGGGATTGAATTAGCCAAGTTTGAGCGTCCAGAAATCCAGCAAGAAAATCTAAAAGAACTACGTAGTAAATTAGGAATTCAAGATGATGAACAGATGTTGCTTAGTCTTTCTAGGATTTCCTATGAAAAAAATATTCAAGCAGTTTTAGCAGCCTTTGCAGAAGTTCTGAAAGAAGAAGACAAGGTTAAACTGGTGGTAGCTGGGGATGGTCCTTATCTGGATGACCTCAAAGAGCAAGCCAAGAAACTAGAGATTCAAGACTCAGTCATCTTTACAGGGATGATTGCTCCTAGCGAGACCGCTCTTTATTATAAGGCAGCAGATTTCTTCATTTCAGCATCAACAAGTGAAACGCAAGGTTTGACCTACTTGGAAAGCTTAGCCAGTGGAACGCCTGTCATTGCTCATGGAAATCCTTATCTGGACAATCTCATCAGTGATAAAATGTTTGGAACCTTGTATTACGGTGAACATGATTTAGCTGGAGCTATTTTAGAAGCCTTGATTGCAACGCCAGATATGAATGAGCATACTTTATCAGAGAAGTTGTACGAGATTTCAGCTGAGAACTTTGGGAAACGAGTGCATGAGTTTTATCTGGATGCCATCATTTCAAATAACTTCCAGAAAGATTTGGCTAAAGATGATACGGTCAGTCAGCGTATCTTTAAGACAGTTTTGTATCTACCCCAACAGGTGGTTGCTGTGCCCGTAAAAGGCTCTAGACGCATGCTGAAGGCTTCAAAAACGCAGTTAATCAGCATAAGAGATTATTGGAAAGACCATGAGGAATAGAAAGAGGAACAGCCATGAAAAAACAATTAATGAGAAGTAGTCTTGATAAAAAGATTGCGGGTGTTTGTGCCGGAGTGGCCCATTATCTTGATATGGATCCAACTATCGTTCGCGTAATATGGGGTGTTCTTGCTTGCTGTTACGGAGCTGGGATTGTAGCTTATATCATTTTATGGATTATAGCACCTGTATCAACTGACTATTGAAAACTAGCTGAATTCATGCTAAGATAATAGAAAATAGAATGTAACGAAGGAGAGAAAAATGGCATTTGGAGATAATGGAAATCGTAAAAAAACTATGTTTGAGAAAATAACCTTGTTTATCGTGATTATCATGCTAGTAGCAAGTTTATTGGGAATTTTTGCAACTGCAATTGGTGCCCTCAGTAATCTATAAAATAGATTCAAGAAAATTTAGTGACTGGGATTTCCCAGCCCTTTTTTAAAGTGAGAAGAAAAAATGAGTATGTTTTTAGATACAGCCAAGATTAAGGTCAAGGCTGGTAATGGTGGTGATGGCATGGTTGCCTTTCGCCGTGAAAAATATGTCCCTAATGGCGGTCCTTGGGGTGGTGACGGTGGTCGTGGAGGGAATGTCGTCTTCGTTGTAGACGAAGGTCTACGTACCCTCATGGATTTCCGCTATAATCGCCATTTCAAGGCTGATTCTGGTGAGAAAGGAATGACCAAAGGGATGCATGGTCGTGGAGCTGAGGACCTTAGAGTTCGAGTGCCACAAGGTACGACTGTGCGTGATGCTGAGACAGGCAAGGTCTTGACAGATTTGATTGAACACGGTCAAGAATTTATTGTAGCCCACGGTGGTCGTGGTGGTCGTGGAAATATCCGCTTTGCGACACCAAAAAATCCTGCACCGGAAATCTCTGAAAATGGAGAACCAGGTCAGGAGCGTGAATTACAATTAGAACTAAAAATTTTGGCAGATGTCGGTTTAGTAGGATTCCCATCAGTAGGGAAATCAACACTTTTAAGTGTTATCACATCTGCTAAACCTAAAATTGGTGCCTACCATTTTACGACTATTGTGCCAAATCTAGGAATGGTTCGTACCCAATCAGGTGAATCCTTTGCAGTAGCTGATTTACCAGGTTTGATTGAAGGGGCTAGTCAAGGTGTTGGTCTAGGAACTCAGTTCCTCCGTCACATTGAGCGTACACGTGTTATCCTTCACATCATTGATATGTCAGCTAGCGAAGGCCGTGATCCATATGAGGATTATCTTGCCATCAATAAAGAGCTGGAGTCATACAATCTTCGTCTCATGGAGCGTCCACAGATTATTGTAGCCAATAAGATGGATATGCCTGAGAGTCAGGAAAATCTTGAAGAATTCAAGAAAAAATTAGCTGAAAACTATGATGAATTTGAAGAGTTACCAGCTATCTTCCCAATATCTGGTTTGACCAAGCAAGGTCTAGCAACGCTTTTGGATGCTACAGCTGAATTGCTAGACAAGACACCAGAATTCTTGCTCTACGACGAGTCAGATATGGAAGAAGAAGCTTACTATGGATTTGACGAGGAAGAAAAAGCCTTTGAAATTAGTCGTGATGACGATGCAACGTGGGTACTTTCTGGTGAAAAACTCATGAAACTCTTCAATATGACCAACTTTGATCGTGACGAATCAGTCATGAAATTTGCCCGTCAATTACGTGGTATGGGGATTGATGAAGCCCTTCGTGCTCGTGGTGCTAAAGATGGCGATTTGGTCCGCATTGGTAAATTTGAGTTTGAATTTGTAGACTAGGAGACTGGTATGGGAGATAAACCGATATCTTTCCGAGATGTGGATGGCAATTTTGTTTCCGCCGCAGATGTTTGGAATGAAAAGAAATTGGAAGAACTATTTAATCGTCTCAATCCAAATCGTGCTCTGAGATTAGCACGAACTAAAAAAGAAAATCCATCTCAGTAAAGAATATAACAAAATTCCGTGCCTCATCAGGACACGGGATTTTGCTATTCACCAAAGAAAAATGGTGGGGCGAATTTTTTCAGATCTTCAAAGCAATGTTGAGCAGCTTCTGCATCTTCACAGATGACAAGACAGACATCATCACCACAGAGGGTAGCGATAGCGTCAGGGAAACTCAAAGCATCAATGATAGAACCAAATGATTGAGCCAGTCCAGGAAGGGTTTTTAGTAGGACTTGGTGTTGAACTGGGCGCATCAAGACAAGGGCGTCTTCCATGTAGAGTTCGAGACGTTTTTCCCATTTTGAGATAGAACCTGTATTAAGCACGTAGTAAGAGTTATCCTCTTCTCGAACTTTTGACAGGTTCATATTTTTGATGTCGCGTGAGAGAGTTGCCTGGGTAACTTGAATGTCATTATCAGCAAGAAGGGCTTGCAACTCAGCCTGTGTATGAATCTTGTTTTTTGCAACAAGAGCGCGTATGAGTTGGTGTCGGTGTTCAGATTTATTCATAAAATGTTACTCCTTGTACTAGGTACAGAAAGCGTGGACTGAACGAAATCGTCAGTCGGGTGGTAAGCGGTATTGTCACGTATGATGATTTCAAAGTCAGTAGTATAAGACTAAATGGAGAAAATCTCCCTCTTTTAACTTGTCACTAGTTGGGTGCAGTTGAATTGGATATCTATCCCTTCATCTACATTGCTGTTCTTTACTGACAGTGAATCATTTAATTAGGGTAGCATTTTGTCACGGCTTGTTGTGAATTTACAATCAAAGGTAATTCACAGAGATTATCCAACATGCGGTGTGGTAGCGTGTATGATAGAGGGTTACACATGTTGGTTAGGGGTGTTAGTATCATTTGTCCAAGGTTCAGCAGCTGGGGTAGTATAATCTGTTCTTTGGACAGGATTTGATACCAAATTTATGTTTCGTTAGACTATTCAAGTGGAGATTTTTCCATACTGAATGTCTGTTACATTATACCTTTTGACAAGGTAAGATAAGTGTAGACTGTTCAAGATCAACAGTCAGGTGGTAAGCGGTATTGTCACGTATGGTGATTTCAAAGTCAGTAGTATAAAGGACTAAACGAAGAGTATCTCCTTCTTTTAGCTTGTAAATAGTTGGTTGCAGTTCAAATTGCACATCCATCCATTCATCTGCAGTGATATCCTCGACTAACAGTAAATCATTTCTATTCTGTAAATTGAGGTAGCCTTTTGTCACGACTCGTTGTGCATTTGGTCTAAATGGCAATTCACAGAGATTTTCTAACATGTGGTAGCGTCCATTATCAATGGTTTTAGCACTTAAAATAGCTGGATAAGGTTGTAGGTATTTCTTTTGTCCAAGTTCCAGTAGTTGAGCAGATAAAAGCCCCTTGTTTGTACTGGATTTGATACGAAGATTGAGTTGAGCGCGACCGTTCAAGTGAATGTCTTTAGTCAAAGGAAGGTCAATAGTAATTTGATTGGCTTTCCCTTGATAGAGTTCTGTATTGAAGGTCTGGTAGGTCTTACCATAACGCTCAAAATCCTCATCTGAGTACTGGTTTTGAATAACCTGCTCTTCTTGACCAAGTGAGAAGGTTTCAGAGTTCTCTTGCTGACCGAAGTTATCAATTGATAACCAAGTCTGAGGGGCTGTATTGTCCTGCCAGATAACAGTAGGAAGTTGGAAATCTGTATCCTGTCCCAGTAATTTCTTTGTCAACAAAGCATTCATGGACTCACGGAAGTCAATGGACTGCCAGTTGTTCATGTAAACATGTGCGCCATTATGGAAAAAGAGGTGCTTGTTTATATGATTAGGAAGAGCATGGAACATCTGGTAAACATGAAGTGGTTTGACATTCCAATCCTGAGAACCGTGGGTAAAGACAACCTCTGCCTTTACTTTATTAGCATTGAGCAGATAGTTGCGGTCATGCCAAAACTGGTTATAGTCACCAGTTTTGCGATCTAACTGCTCTTTTACTTTTTCTAAGTCACTTTGGTGAGCTTCATTGCCACGGGTATAGTCGCCAGCCAAGAGATTACGAGAATAGGTTAACTCAGCAAGGGAGTCAAAGTCCTCACCTGGATAACCACCTGGGCTGGTCACCAGACCGTTTTCACGATAGTAGTTGTACCATGATGAAATTCCTGCCTCGGCAATGATGACTTCTAAACCATCGACGCCTGTAGTAGCAAGACCATTTGACATGGTACCTAGATAGGAAAGTCCAGTTGTGGCTACTTTTCCATTTGACCAGTCAGCCTTGACTTGACGTTGGCGCGTGTGGTCGGTAAAGGCACGGCAACGACCATTGAGCCAGTCGATGACATTTTTATAAGCCTCGATTTGCTGGTAGTCCCCATTAGTCATGAAACCAGTAGAGTCTTTAGTACCAACACCTGAAACATAGAGATTAGCAAAACCTCGTGGGAGGAAGTAGTCGTTGAGTGTATAACTAGCGTTGATGTGCGTTAGCCTTTCCTCAGCTTCTGACACAAGCTCAGCTTGGCCTTGAGGTTGGACGAGATTTAGTTGAGGTTCTTCTAGCTCAATCTTGTGAGCAGGTTTGACCTCAAGCTCGCCCTCCATCTTGTAGAGAGCCTTGTCGCTCGCCTTGTCATTTGTTCCCTGATGGTAGGGACTAGCTGTCATGATAGCAGCGATTTGTCCATCATAACGAGGACGAATAATGCTGACTTTGACTAAGTCTGGTAGACCTTTTTGGTCAGTATCAACACGAGACTCAACGTAGACCACTTCTCGAATAGCATCATGACTGGAAAAAGTTGCTAAACTCTTGCCGTTAAAGTAGTGGTAGTCATTATCCTCCGGAATAAGACCGTCGCTGACAAGTTGGTCGATAAGAGTATTTCCCTTTTTGGTTCGAGTATTGAGCAACTGATAGAGATTTTCAATCAAGTCACCATACACAATGGGAAATCCAGTCTCTTTACGAAAAATATCACTGTCTTCGAAGTCAACCAAATAAGAAAAGCCTAGAAGTTGAAAGGCTAGAGTGTAGAAAATATCCGCAGTCAACTCTTTGTCTGACTGAAAAAAAGTCAGTAAGTCAGTTTCTTTATCAACTGCCAAACTGGATAGAGGATAGGCATTATCTTTATAATTAAAAAAGAAACGAATAAGAAACGCCTCAAGCATTTTTTTATTTGTAATATTGACTGGTAAATCAAATCCATACTTTTTTAATTCAAAGATAATTCTATCTCTAGGTAGCGCTAAATAGCTAAATTGATTAAAACGCATAAAATCTCCTTTTATTGAAATTTATTAAGGTTATTATATCAAAAAATAGAGAGAAAAGAAACTATAAAAATCAAAAGAAATGAGCAGAAAGAAAAAATAGTATTTATGAAATAAACATGTAAAATGATAAGCTTAAATACAAAAATATTAGCTATGCTGTTGAAAATCGGGCAAGGATCGTCTAGTCAACTATGATTTGAGCTATTAGACATTAAAGCATCAGTAATACTAATAGAAATTTAAAGAAAATGGTATAATATAGTGAGAATGATAGAGGAGAAGTGTAAATTGATCGCACAACTAGATACAAAAACAGTCTATAGTTTTATGGAGAGCGTCATTTCGATCGACAAGTATGTGAGAGCAGCAAAAGACTATGGATACACTCATCTGGCTATGATGGACATTGACAATCTTTATGGGGCTTTCGACTTTCTAGAGGTTACAAAAAAATACGGCATTCATCCTTTGTTAGGGCTTGAAATGAATGTGCTTGTAGATGATAAGGATGTGAATCTGCGCTTTTTAGCTTTATCTAGTGTGGGCTATCAGCAGTTGATGAAACTTTCTACAACCAAGATGCAGGGGGAGAAAACTTGGTCAGTTTTATCTCAGTACCTAGAGGATATTGCGGTCATTGTGCCTTATTTTGATGGACTGGAGTCGCTAAATCTAGGCTGTGATTATTATATTGGTGTTTACCCAGAAACACTGGCAAGCGAATTTCATCATCCTATTTTGCCACTTTATCGGGTCAATGCCTTTGAAAGTAAGGATAGAGAAGTTCTTCAAGTATTAACAGCGATTAAAGAAAATCTACCGCTCAGAGAAGTTCCTTTGCGTTCACGACAAGATGTCTTTATATCGGCAAGTTCTTTAGAGAAACTATTCCAAGAACGTTTTCCTCAAGCCTTGGAAAACTTAGAAAAGCTTATTTTAGGTATTTCTTATGACTTGGATACTAGTCTAAAATTGCCTCGTTTTAACCCAGCTAGACCAGCAGTAGAAGAGTTGAGAGAACGCGCTGAACTGGGGCTTGCTCAGAAGGGGTTAACTGGTAAAGAATATCAAGATCGTCTAGACCAAGAATTGGCTGTTATTCATGATATGGGCTTTGATGATTATTTCTTGGTTGTTTGGGATTTGTTGCGTTTTGGACGTTCGAATGGCTATTATATGGGAATGGGACGGGGTTCTGCAGTAGGCAGCTTGGTTTCCTATGCCTTAGACATCACAGGGATTGACCCAGTAGAGAAAAATCTGATTTTTGAACGTTTTCTCAATCGTGAACGCTATACCATGCCTGATATTGATATTGATATCCCAGATATATATCGTCCAGATTTTATCAGGTATGTTGGCAATAAATATGGTAGTAAACATGCGGCTCAAATCGTTACCTTTTCTACCTTTGGAGCCAAACAGGCTCTGCGTGATGTCTTGAAACGCTTTGGTGTTCCAGAGTATGAATTATCCGCAATTACTAAGAAAATCAGTTTTCGTGATAATCTCAAGTCGGCCTATGAGGGGAATCTCCAGTTTCGTCAGCAAATCAATAGTAAGTTAGAATACCAAAAAGCCTTTGAAATTGCCTGCAAGATTGAGGGATATCCAAGACAAACATCTGTCCATGCAGCTGGTGTTGTAATCAGTGACCAAGATTTGACAGACTATATCCCACTAAAGCATGGTGACGAAATTCCACTGACTCAATATGATGCTCATGGAGTTGAAGCAAGTGGACTTTTGAAGATGGATTTTCTGGGGCTACGAAATTTGACCTTTGTCCAGAAAATGCAAGAGTTGCTTGCTGAAACAGAAGATATTCACTTGAAAATTGAAGAAATCGATTTGGAAGATAAAGAAACGCTAGCTCTTTTTGCCTCTGGAAATACAAAAGGTATCTTTCAATTTGAACAACCTGGTGCCATTCGCCTACTCAAGCGTGTTCAACCAGTCTGTTTTGAAGATGTTGTAGCAACTACTTCCCTAAATCGACCAGGTGCTAGTGATTATATCAATAATTTTGTAGCTAGAAAGCATGGGCAAGAAGGAGTGACGGTTCTGGATCCAGTGCTGGAGGATATTTTGGCTCCAACCTACGGCATTATGCTCTATCAGGAGCAGGTTATGCAGGTTGCTCAGCGATTTGCTGGATTTAGTCTTGGGAAGGCCGATATTTTGCGTCGGGCTATGGGAAAAAAGGATGCCTCTGCTATGCATGAGATGAGGGCTTCCTTTATTCAGGGAGCATTAAAAGTAGGTCATACTGCGGAAAAGGCAGAGCAGGTCTTTGATGTTATGGAAAAGTTTGCAGGTTATGGTTTTAACAGGTCACATGCCTATGCATACTCAGCCTTGGCCTTCCAGTTGGCTTATTTCAAAACACATTATCCAGCCATTTTTTATCAGATTATGCTGAATTCTGCCAACAGTGATTATGTAACAGATGCCTTAGAAGTAGGTTTTAAAGTAGCCCCATTGTCCATCAATACTATTCCCTATCACGATAAAATTGCCAACAAGTCTATCTATCTAGGTTTGAAATCGATTAAGGGGCTCAGCAAGGATTTGGCGCTTTGGATTATCGAACATCGACCCTATTCTAACATCGAAGATTTTTTAGCTAAACTACCTGAGAATTATTTGAAACTTCCTTTGCTGGAACCTTTGGTAAAAGTTGGTCTTTTCGATTCATTTGAAAAAAATCGTCAAAAAGTATTCAATAATTTAGCTAATCTATTTGAATTTGTGAAAGTGTTAGGAAGTTTGTTTGGAGATACTATTTATAGTTGGCAGGAGTCGGAAGATTGGACGGAACAAGAAAAATTCTATATGGAACAAGAGCTTTTAGGGATAGGTGTTAGCAAACACCCACTGCAAGCTATTGCAAGTAAGGCTATTTACCCAATTACACCAATCGGAAATTTGTCAGAAAATAGTCACTCAATTATATTGGTTGAAGTTCAGAAAATAAAAGTAATTCGTACCAAAAAGGGCGAAAACATGGCTTTCTTACAGGTAGATGATAGTAAGAAAAAATTGGATGTCACTCTCTTTTCAGACTTATATCGTCAGGTTGGGCAGGAAATAAAAGAGGGAGCCTTCTACTATATAAAAGGAAAAATCCAGTCACGTGATGGTCGTCTGCAAATGATTGCACAAGAAATAAGAGAAGCAGTTGCTGAACGCTTTTGGATACAGGTAAAAAATCATGACTCGGATCAAGAGATGTCACGTATTTTAGACCAGTATAAAGGCCCAATCCCAGTCATCATAAGGTATGAAGAGGAACAGAGAACAATTGTTTCTCCCCATCATTTTGTAGCTAAATCCACTGAATTAGAAGCGAAATTGAATGGAATAGTTATGAAAACGATTTATCGCTAAAATTACGGAAAATAGAAGAATTTTCAACGTAAAT
Organism: Streptococcus mitis; assembly: GCF_009496205.1. GTDB lineage: Bacteria > Bacillota > Bacilli > Lactobacillales > Streptococcaceae > Streptococcus > Streptococcus mitis_BN. Next base: position 3,031 of record NZ_WIJO01000023.1, on the reverse strand, counting down.
GTGGTATAATCAGTAAGAATGTTAAAAGAAAAAGGAGCATAACCAATATGAAACGTATTGCTGTTTTGACTAGTGGTGGAGACGCCCCTGGTATGAACGCTGCCATCCGCGCAGTTGTTCGTCAAGCAATTTCAGAAGGAATGGAAGTATTTGGTATCTATGATGGATATGCTGGTATGGTTGCTGGTGAAATTCATCCCCTAGATGCAGCTTCAGTAGGAGACATCATTTCTCGTGGTGGTACTTTCCTTCACTCAGCTCGTTATCCAGAGTTCGCTCAACTTGAAGGGCAACTTAAAGGGATTGAGCAATTGAAAAAACACGGAATCGAAGGTGTAGTTGTTATCGGTGGTGACGGATCTTACCACGGTGCTATGCGTTTGACTGAACATGGCTTCCCAGCTATCGGTCTTCCAGGTACAATCGATAACGATATCGTTGGTACTGACTTCACAATCGGTTTTGATACAGCGGTTACGACTGCTATGGACGCTATCGATAAGATTCGTGATACGTCATCAAGTCACCGTCGTACTTTTGTTATCGAAGTTATGGGACGTAACGCAGGTGATATCGCTCTTTGGGCAGGTATCGCAACTGGTGCTGATGAAATCATCATTCCTGAAGAAGGCTTCAAGATTGAAGATATCGTAGAAAGCATTAAATGTGGTTATGAGTGTGGTAAAAAACACAATATCATCGTCTTGGCTGAAGGTGTGATGTCAGCGGCTGAATTTGGTCAAAAACTAAAAGAAGCTGGAGACACAAGTGACCTTCGTGTGACAGAACTTGGACATATTCAACGTGGTGGTTCTCCAACTGCGCGTGACCGTGTTTTGGCATCACGTATGGGTGCACATGCTGTTAAACTTCTTAAAGAAGGTATCGGTGGTGTTGCGGTTGGTATCCGTAACGAGAAAATGGTTGAAAACCCAATTCTTGGAACTGCAGAAGAAGGAGCATTGTTTAGCCTTACTGCAGATGGTAAGATTGTGGTTAACAACCCACACAAGGCTGACCTTGAGCTATCTAGCTTGAATAAGAGCTTGTCATAATTTATAATTTAGTTAATAAGACCAAAAAGGTCATATATAAAGGAGTCACAAAAATCATGAATAAACGTGTAAAAATCGTTGCAACTTTGGGACCTGCGGTAGAAATCCGTGGTGGTAAAAAATTTGGTGATGACGGATACTGGGGTGAAAAACTTGATGTTGAAGCTTCAGCTAAAAACATTGCCAAATTGATTGAAGCTGGTGCTAACACATTCCGTTTCAACTTCTCACACGGTGACCACCAAGAACAAGGTGAGCGTATGGCAACTGTTAAACTTGCAGAAAAACTTGCAGGTAAAAAAGTTGGTTTCCTTCTTGATACAAAAGGACCAGAAATCCGTACAGAATTGTTCGAAGGTGAAGCTAAAGAGTATTCATACAAAACTGGTGAGAAAATCCGTGTTGCAACTAAACAAGGAATCAAATCAACTCGTGATGTGATTGCATTGAACGTTGCTGGTGCTCTTGATATCTATGATGATGTTGAAGTTGGTCGTCAAGTTTTGGTTGACGATGGTAAACTTGGTCTTCGTGTGGTTGCTAAAGATGATGCAACTCGTGAATTTGAAGTTGAAGTTGAAAACGATGGCGTAATTGCTAAACAAAAAGGTGTTAACATCCCTAACACTAAAATTCCTTTCCCAGCTCTTGCTGATCGTGATAACGATGATATCCGCTTCGGTCTTGAACAAGGTATCAACTTCATCGCGATTTCATTCGTACGTACTGCTAAAGACGTTAACGAAGTTCGTGCAATCTGTGAAGAAACTGGAAATGGACATGTTCAATTGTTCGCTAAAATCGAAAACCAACAAGGTATCGATAACTTGGATGAAATCATCGAAGCTGCTGATGGTATCATGATCGCTCGTGGTGACATGGGTATCGAAGTACCATTCGAAATGGTTCCAGTTTACCAAAAAATGATTATCACTAAAGTCAATGCTGCAGGTAAAGTTGTTATCACTGCAACAAACATGCTTGAAACAATGACTGAAAAACCACGTGCAACTCGTTCAGAAGTATCAGACGTATTTAACGCTGTTATAGACGGAACTGACGCTACAATGCTTTCAGGTGAGTCTGCAAATGGTAAATACCCACTTGAGTCAGTAACTACAATGGCTACAATCGACAAGAACGCTCAAACTCTTCTTAACGAATATGGACGTTTGAACTCAGATTCATTCGAACGTAACTCTAAGACAGAAGTAATGGCTTCAGCTGTTAAAGATGCTACTAACTCAATGGACATTAAATTGGTTGTAACTCTTACTAAGACAGGTCACACTGCACGTTTGATCTCTAAATACCGTCCAAATGCTGACATCTTGGCATTGACATTCGACGAATTGACAGAACGTGGATTGATGTTGAACTGGGGTGTTATCCCAATGTTGACAGATGCTCCATCATCAACTGATGATATGTTCGAAATTGCTGAACGTAAAGCAGTTGAAGCAGGTCTTGTAAAATCTGGTGACGATATCGTTATCGTAGCTGGTGTACCACTTGGAGAAGCTGTTCGTACAAATACAATGCGTATCCGTACAGTACGTTAATCTAACATTAAAAAGCCTATCATATTAAGTGAACTGCACCCCAAAAGTTAGACAGAAAAAATCTAACTTTTGGGGTGTTTTTATTATGAAATTAACTTATGATGATAAAGTTCAGATCTATGAACTTAGAAAACAAGGATATAGCTTAGAGAAGCTTTCAAATAAATTTGGGATAAATAATTCTAATATTAGGTACATGATTAAATTGATTGATCGTTACGGAATAGAGTTCGTCAAAAAAGGAAAAAATCGTTACTATTCTCCTGATTTAAAGCAAGAAATGATTAATAAAGTCTTACATGAAGGCTGGACTAAAGATAGAGTTTCTCTTGAATACGGCCTCCCAAGTCGTACGATACTTCTTAATTGGCTAGCACAATACAAGAAAAACGGGTATACTATTGTTGAGAAAAC
>NZ_WIJO01000022.1:0-30148 GCF_009496205.1 Streptococcus mitis | reverse complement strand
GATTTCGAAACTTTGAAAACTTCAAAAAAAGGATTTTTATTGCTCTGAACATCAAAAAAGAAAGGGCAAATTTTGTCCTTTCTCGAGCTTAGCTTTTCTTCAACCCACTACAGTTGACAAAGAGCCATTTTTTATTCTAAACGACCATCTTGACGATAGGCGATATCTGGTTGCCAAGTCCATTTGGCACCGAATTTTTCAAGTAGATCAAAGCTAGCTTGAGGTCCCATGCTTCCAGCTTTATAGTCATGAAGTGGGGCACCATTTTCAGCCCAGAGCTCTTCGATACGGTCAATCAATTTCCATGACGCACCAACTTCATCCCAGTGGCTAAAGTTAGTTGAGTTGTTATTTAAGACATCATAAATCAATTTCTCGTATGGTTCTGGAGAAGCACCAGTTGCGGTCGCATCTGTACGGTAATCAAGTGAGTTGGGAGCCAAGTTGAATTCTTCTCCTACTTGCTTCCCATTTAGGCTAAGAGAGAAGCCTTCTGTTGGTTGGATATAGATGGTCAAGATGTTTGGAGCAAGTGGCTCACCAAAGATAGAATCCATTTGTTTAAAGACGATGTTGACATGAGTTCCTTTTTCAGTTAGACGTTTACCAGTACGGAAGAAGAAAGGAACACCACGGAATCGATCGCTGTCTACAAAGAAGGCACCAGATGCAAAAGTTTCAGTTGTTGATTCTGGATTTACATTTGGTTCGCTACGATAAGAGATATATTTCATGCCATCAATCTTACCAGAGCGGTATTGACCACGGATAAAGTGTTCTTTAAGTTCTTCATCAGTTGGATGATAGAGATTTTTAAAGACCTTAATCTTTTCAGCACGAATCTCATCTTTTGTGAAGCTTGCTGGCTTGTCCATGGCAAGGAGAGAAAGAAGTTGGAGTGTATGGTTCTGTACCATATCACGGAGGGCACCTGATTGGTCATAGTAGCCACCACGTTCTTCTACACCCAAGCGCTCCGCAAAGGTAATTTGAACATTGTCGATAAATTCCTTGTTCCAAACGTTTTCGAAAATCAGGTTGGCAAAGCGAACTGCAAAGATACTTTGAATCATTTCCTTACCAAGATAATGATCAATACGGAAAATTTGTTCTTCGTCAAATGTTGCTAGGAGCTCGTCATTCAACTTGCTTGCAGTTGCGTAATCTGTACCAAATGGTTTTTCAACGATTAAGCGTTCAAAACCTTTACCATCCACAATGTTTTCAGACTTGAGGTGTTTGGCAATGGTTCCAAAGAACTGAGGCGCCATAGACAAGAAGAAGAGCTTGTTGTGTTCAGCTTGGTACTTGTCATTTAGTTCAGCCTGCAATTGACGCAAAGCAATGTAGTGTTCTGTATCGTTGACATCATGACTTTGATAGTAGAAGTGACTAGCGAACTCTTGAGCCTGTTCGGTACTATCTGCCAAATCAAGGATGGATTCGACGACAACAGATTCAAAATATTCCTTGCTCCAAGGACGACGGGCAGTTCCAATAACGGCAAAGTGCTCGGAAAGATTGCCGGATTTATATAGTCTAAAAAGGGAAGGGTAGAGCTTGCGTTTAGCCAGGTCTCCACTCGCACCGAAAATTGTAACAATAACCTTAGATGACATCTAGCTACCTAATTTCTATTTTTATTCCTAGTCTTGCTAGGTATGAGGAAATCTCATTTCATAAATTTAATTCTAACATAATTTTCCGAAAAATCAAAAAATCCAATACGAGATAGAAAAAAACTGCAAGGAAATCCTTACAGTTTGCGTTTAGACGTTTAAGACCTTGTCCAAGAAATCTTTCAGACGTGGGTGTTGTGGGTTATCAAAGATTTGATCAGGTGTTCCGTCTTCAAGGAATTCACCGTCTGCAGTAAAGATAACGCGGTTGGCAACCTGACGGGCAAATCCCATCTCATGGGTTACGATAATCATGGTCATGCCTTGTTTAGCCAAGTCTTTCATAACGTTTAGTACGTCTCCGACCATTTCAGGGTCAAGGGCAGAAGTTGGTTCATCAAAGAGCATGATGTCTGGATTCATTGCTAGTCCACGAGCGATAGCCACACGTTGTTTTTGACCACCGGATAGGCTATCTGGGTTAGCATTAGCTTTATCTGCTAGTCCAACCTTTTCAAGCAACTCCATCCCCAATTTCTCAGCTTCTTCTTTGGTCATTCGTTTGTGTTCAATAGGAGCAAAAGTGATGTTGTCCAAAACAGACATGTGTGGGAAGAGGTTGAAGTGTTGGAACACCATTCCGATATTTTCACGGACATGGTCAACATTGGTTGTTTTTTCAGTTAAGTCATAACCGTTCACAGTGATGTGACCGCTAGTGACTTCTTCTAGAAGATTGAGGCTACGGAGGAAGGTTGACTTACCAGAACCCGAAGGGCCGATGATACAAACAACATCTCCTTCATAGAACTTAGTCGTGATTCCTTTTAAAACCTCATTTTTTCCATAATGCTTGTGTAAATTATTTACATCAATTTTTAATTTTGCCATTAACGAATCCTCTTTTCTAAGCGTTTCGCTAGTCTAGTCAAAAGTGTGATAATTACAAGATAGAAGATAGCAAGGATTGCATACATCTTGAAACTTTGGTAGTTACGGGCGATGATAATCTTACCAGTTTGGAAGAGTTCAACTAAACCGATAGCAGATACGATGGTTGTATCTTTAAGAGCGATAACGAATTGGTTGACAAAGTTTGGCAACATCAATTTAGTTGCTTGTGGCAAGATAATCTTACGCATGGTTTTTCCATAAGAGATACCCAAGCTGCGGCTGGCTTCCATTTGACCAACTGGAACAGCCTGAATACCACCACGAACGATTTCAGCGATATAAGCAGCCGCATTGAGTGATAGGGCAATGGTACCAGCTACAAAGTCGTTAATTGGGCTTTGTTGGCCTGTGATGGACTCGATGAAGTTTGGAATTCCCCAGAAGATGAAGGCTGCAAGAATCATCAAAGGAATACCACGGATAACGTCAACGAAAATCTCAGAAATCACACGAAGAGATTTGTAGGGGCTGACACTAAACATACCGAAGATAATCCCGATGACAATGGCAATAGCAAATGAGATAAGAGCTAGAGCAAGAGTGATACCAAGACCGCTAAGGAGTTGTTTGTAGTTATTTTGAAGCAAGCCCCAGATAGTTGTCTCATCAACAGTGCTTGTTGAAGCAGATGATGACTCGCTAGCTAGGTATTTATCAAGAATCTTTTGGAATTCTCCGTTTGCTTTAAGGTTTGCAAGTCCGTTGTTGAACATTTCAATCAATTCTGGATTTGTGCCTTTTTTAACGGCAAAGGCTGTTTCTCCGATTGGACTTCCAGGGATTGGTGTTTTCAATTTTTGACCTTGGCTGATAGAATATTTGAGAACAGGTTCATCATCCATAACAGCATCAATCGCACCAGTGTTTAAACTGTCATACATTGATGAACCATCAGCGAAGGTTTTAATTTGATAACCGTATTTGCTTTGATTTTCTGTTAGGAAGGTTTGAGAAGCAGTTCCGTTTTTAACACCGACCGTCTTCCCTTTCAAATCTTCATAAGAAGCAATGGTACTTGATTCTTTTACGCCGAGGATTGTGTTTGCAGTGTAGTATGAATCTGAGAAATCAAAAGTCGCCTTACGAGCATCTGTGACAGACATACCAGCAATGATACCATCTGCTTGACCAGCTTGGACAGCGTTAATAGCGGCATCGAAACCAGGGTTGATGATTTCAATTTCAAAACCTTGGTCTTTAGCGATTGCCTTAATCAATTCCATATCAATACCAGTGTATTGGTTGCTTGAATTTTGGAAAACAAAAGGTGCAAAAGAAGAATCGCTGGCAATGATGTATTTAGCTTTAACAGGAGTTGCTTTTAGACCAGCTGCAGTCGTTGTAGTTGGCACTGCTGAAGATGATGAAGCAGTCCATTTCTTGATTATTTTATCAAGACTACCATCTTTTTTCATTTCAGCCAAGGCTTGGTTAAACTCAGTGACTAGGTGCTCGTATTTGCTTCCTTTTTTCACACCGAAAGCAAAACTTCCTACAGCTTCACCATCCATTTCAATATGGAGGTCTTGGCCTTGGTTAATCGCGTACTCGATAACAGGTTTGTCATCCATCATAGCATCAATGGCACCAGCACTCAAGCTGTTGTTCATCAAATCACCAGTGTCAAATGTTTTAATACTAAAGCCGTATTTGTCCTTAATACTTTCAAGGAAACGTTGTGCGGCAGTTCCGTTTTTAACACCAACAGTTTTACCTTTTAATTGGTCGTACTGACTAATCTTGTGTGACTTTGTAGTTGCAATGACAACTTTTGTATCATAGTAAGTATCAGACATGGTAAAGACTTTTTCACGTTCTTTCGTCTTTGTCATCCCTGCCATGATAGCGTCAGCTTGACCAGCTTGAACCGCATTGACCGCTGCGTCAAATCCAGGATAGGACATCTGAATATTCCATCCTTTAATTTCAGCGACTTTGTTGATAATGTCAACATCAATTCCTTTATAAGTTTGATCTGAATCTTTAAACTCAAAAGGTGCATAGGCGGTATCAGAAACAATCTTAATCGTTTCAGCTTTGGCAATACCTAATGAGAAAATTGGGAATAAAATTAGCAAAAATGCTAGAAATTTTTTCTTCATTTTTAGTCTCCTTTTCCGAATATTTTCCCATTATATCAGAAAAATTTAAAAAATGCAAATCGCGAGGTTTTTGTGTTAGAAAATATGACATAGATTCCTTTTATTTCTTGATTGAATTGCTACTATAAAGTGCTATAATAATAGTATATAATAGAAGAAAAGAGGACAAGGATATGAAGAACAAAAGAATATTTAAAGACTTCCAAGCTTCAAAAATGAGTTTAAACATTTACACAAGCCCCTTGTTAGCCTTTGTTTTTGTCTTCATAGGAGAGTTTGTGGCTTATACTCTGTATGGTATTAGCTTGTTAGCTCTCATCGGACTTGCTAGAAATTTTGGAGAGACTGGTCAAGCTTTTGCTGCCTTTTTACAAATCTTGCAGCAGAGCTTGATGGATAAAACAAGTGACTTTCGTTTAATTTTAGAATTGCTGTCCTTTGGTTTCGTTCTCAACACTGTGTTCAGATGGACTAGAAAAGTTGAGAAAAGACCTATTCGAACTTTAGGATTTTATAAAGAAAATTTCCTCAGCAATCTTCTTAAAGGATTTGGTCTAGGTCTGGCACTTTTTCTTCTGACCTTGTTAGGTTTAGTAGCCTTAGGGCAATATCGTTTTGAGTCCATTCACTTGAATCCTTATTCGCTTGCCTTTGTCATTTTTACTATTCCATTTTGGATTTTACAGGGGACAACAGAAGAAGTAGTGGCCCGTGCTTGGCTCCTTCCTCAATTGGCCTCAAGAACCAATCTAAAACTTGCTGTTCTTATATCTAGTCTGTTCTTTACCCTGCTTCATGCGGGAAATTCTGGTCTCACCCCTCTATCTCTAGTGAATCTCTTTTTATTCGGAGTTGCCATGTCACTTTACCTCCTCAAAACTGATAAAGTTTGGGGTGTAGCAGGTATTCATGGGGCTTGGAATTTTGCTCAGGGAAATTTATTTGGGATTTTAGTTAGTGGTCAGCCGTCGGGAACATCGCTAATGACCTTTTTACCACAAGGCAATCAAGCCTGGCTATCAGGTGGTTCTTTTGGGATTGAAGGTTCTGTCATGACAAGTCTGGTCTTGCTACTGCTGATTGTCTATCTCGCCTATCAATTAAAGAAAGAAAATGAAAGGATGTGACTTCGGTCCGTCCTTTTCTTCGTGAAAATGCTATAAGTATGCTAAAATAGGAATAGCACATCGAGAGAGGATTCTTATGATCAATCGCATTACAGACAATCAATTTAAACTAGTATCAAAATATCAACCATCAGGAGACCAACCCCAAGCTATCGAGCAGTTGGTTGATAATATCGAGGGTGGAGAAAAAGCTCAGATTCTGATGGGGGCGACCGGAACAGGGAAGACCTATACCATGAGTCAGGTCATTTCCAAAGTCAATAAACCAACTCTGGTCATTGCCCATAATAAGACTCTTGCAGGACAGCTCTATGGGGAGTTTAAGGAATTTTTCCCTGAAAATGCTGTTGAGTACTTCGTATCCTACTATGATTATTACCAGCCGGAGGCCTATGTACCTTCAAGCGATACCTATATTGAGAAGGATAGTTCTGTCAATGACGAGATTGACAAACTTCGTCACTCAGCTACTTCGGCCCTTTTGGAGCGCAATGATGTTATTGTCGTGGCCTCAGTCTCTTGTATCTATGGTTTGGGTTCGCCCAAGGAATACGCTGATAGTGTCGTTAGTCTCCGTCCAGGTCTTGAAATTTCTCGTGATAAACTTTTGAATGACTTGGTTGATATCCAGTTTGAACGTAATGATATTGATTTCCAACGGGGAAGATTTCGTGTGCGTGGGGATGTGGTGGAGATTTTCCCAGCATCTCGTGATGAACACGCCTTTCGAGTAGAATTTTTTGGAGACGAAATTGACCGTATTCGTGAGGTTGAGGCCCTGACTGGTCAGGTATTGGGAGAAGTGGATCATTTAGCGATTTTCCCTGCGACTCACTTTGTGACCAATGATGACCACATGGAAGTTGCCATTGCCAAGATTCAGGCCGAGTTGGAGGAGCAGTTAGCTATCTTTGAGAAGGAAGGCAAACTGCTTGAAGCTCAACGTTTGAAACAGAGGACAGAGTATGATATCGAAATGCTCCGTGAGATGGGCTATACAAATGGGGTTGAAAACTATTCACGTCACATGGATGGTCGTAGCGAAGGTGAGCCTCCTTATACGCTTCTCGACTTCTTCCCAGATGATTTCTTGATCATGATTGATGAGAGCCACATGACCATGGGACAAATCAAAGGCATGTACAATGGAGACCGTTCTCGTAAAGAAATGTTAGTAAATTACGGTTTCCGTTTGCCGTCTGCTCTGGACAATCGTCCTCTCCGTCGGGAGGAGTTTGAAAGCCATGTGCATCAGATTGTCTACGTTTCAGCGACACCTGGTGACTATGAAAATGAACAGACCGAGACAGTGATTGAGCAAATCATTCGTCCAACGGGACTCTTGGATCCAGAGGTGGAAGTCCGTCCGACAATGGGACAGATTGATGACCTCTTGGGTGAAATCAATGCCCGTGTTGAGAAAAATGAGCGTACCTTTATCACAACCTTGACCAAGAAAATGGCAGAGGACTTAACCGACTACTTCAAGGAAATGGGCATCAAGGTCAAGTACATGCACTCGGATATTAAGACCTTGGAGAGGACAGAGATTATCCGTGACCTGCGCTTGGGTGTCTTTGATGTCTTGGTCGGAATCAACCTGCTCCGTGAAGGGATTGACGTTCCTGAAGTGAGTCTCGTAGCTATTCTCGATGCTGACAAGGAAGGTTTCCTTCGTAACGAGCGTGGACTCATCCAGACCATTGGACGTGCTGCCCGTAATAGTGAAGGGCATGTCATCATGTATGCGGACACCGTTACTCAGTCTATGCAACGTGCTATCGATGAAACTGCTCGCCGTCGGAAAATCCAGATGGCTTATAATGAAGAACACGGTATTGTGCCTCAGACAATCAAGAAAGAAATCCGTGACCTGATTGCTGTAACCAAGGCAGTTGCTAAGGAAGAGGACAAGGAAGTCGATATCAATAGCCTCAACAAACAAGAACGCAAAGAACTCGTCAAGAAACTGGAGAAACAAATGCAAGAAGCCGTCGAAGTGCTGGACTTTGAACTGGCAGCTCAGATCCGTGATATGATGTTGGAAGTCAAGGTGTTGGATTAGGGGAATTTTATGAATATTTTAGTTATTAATGGACATCCTGATAAAGAAAGTTACTGCCAAGCAATTTTTCAAACGATTGTAGAAAATATAGACTCAAAGAGACATGAACTTGAAATGATTAATCTTAATGCAGAAGAGTTTGATCCTGTTTTACGTTATGGTTATCGACAAAGGATGGAGGACGATCCGTTTATTCTACGCTCTCAGGAATTAATTCAGTGGGCAGATCATTTCATTTTTGTTTATCCAATTTGGTGGAGTAGTATGCCTAGTCTATTGAAGGGGTGGATTGATCGTGTTTTTACGCCAGGCATTGCATACTCCGCAAATAATCGAGGAAGCTTTATTTTGAACTACTTGAGAGGTAAACAGTTCAAAAAGTTACTAAAAGGAAAAACAGCTAGTATCTATGCAACCTCCATGGCACCAACTTGGTGGTACAAAGTATTTTCAGGTCCGATTAATATTCCAGACAGTTATGGAATATCAGTATTAAAGAATGCTGTCCTGAATCATTGCGGTATCAAAACAAAGAGGGTTTCAATCTTAGGAGAGTTAGGCCGTGAAGTAAATACAAGTTCAACAAGACAAAAATTTCTACAAAAAGTAGCAAAGGAAGTCAGACTGTTGGATTAAGGAGAAGAAAATAAATGACGGTTATTATCAAATCAATGGAAACTCCTGAAGAGATAGAAGGTAAATCTTTCGTTCACTGGCAAACGTGGAGAGAGGCTTATGATGACCTTTTGCCTGCAGAATTTCAGGAGACAATGACATTAGAAAGATGTCGATTCTTTAGTCAAAAGTATCCAGAAAATACATTGATTGCGATGGATGGCCTTAAGGTAGTTGGTTTTATCAGTTATGGCAATTTTCGTGATGAGACTATTCAAGCTGGTGAAATTATTGCTTTATATGTTTTAAAAGACTATTACGGAAAAGGCATCGCACAAAAGTTAATGAAAGCAGCTTTGACTGCTCTTAATCATTTTTCTGAAATTTTCTTATGGGTATTGAAAGATAATAAGCGAGCCATTGCTTTCTATCAAAAAATGGGTTTTACTTTTGATGGACAAGAAAAGATGCTTGAACTTGGAAAGCCTATAAAGGAAAAACGGATGGTATTCTATTCTAAATAATTTTAAAAAGTAGAAGCTAATAGTACTGGTACCAAGTCTAAAAATTTAATAAATTAGAAAGTGAGTAAATTTATGTCTCGAGCACAATTAACGATTTTAACAAACATTTGTCTAATAGAAGACCTCGAAACGCAACGGGTGGTTATGCAGTATCGCGCTCCTTCAACCAATCGCTGGTCTGGTTATGCCTTTCCAGGAGGTCATGTAGAAAATGGCGAGTCTTTCGCAGAGTCTGTCATTCGTGAAATCTATGAAGAAACAGGGTTGACTATCCAAAATCCTCAACTTGTCGGCATTAAAAATTGGCCACTAGATACAGGTGGGCGCTATATTGTCGTTTGTTATAAGGCAACTGAGTTCTCTGGTAGCCTTCGCTCTTCAGATGAAGGAGAAGTTTCTTGGGTGCAAAAAGACCAGATTCCAAATTTGGATCTGGCCTATGATATGTTACCCTTGATGGAGATGATGGAAGCTCCTGACAAGTCTGAATTTTTCTACCCTCGCCGTACAGAAGACGATTGGGAAAAGAAAATCTTCTAGTCTTTTACCAAATAACCAAGTTTATCCAAGGCCTCCTCAATGTAGTGGAGGTCTTGTTGTGTTTCAGCTTCAACTAGGTGGTAATGGATACCATCTGTCAATTCAGATAAAGGTCTAAAATCAGAATGCTCGACTTGTTCTAGAAAATGTTGCACATCTCTGCGGCAAGACAGTTTCAGCAAGGTTTCAATTTCTCCATAAACGGGATGGTCAATCAAAGTATTCTGGACACGTCCTCCATTATCGATGATAGCAAGGAGTTCTTGACCGATTTCTTCAACTTCATGTTTAACTTTGAAAAGTTTATGAACATAAGGGTTAGTATCAATTTGCTTATAGACGTAGCCACGATTGGTGGATAAGATAGGAGCGCCATCGGCTCTCAAAATTGCAATGTCCTGGACAATGACCTGACGTGTGACATGAAAATGTTCCGCCAAACTTTGGCCATTGAGAGCTTTAGGAGCTTCTTTCAAGAGTTTGAGCAGGGCTTGTTTGCGATCTTTTGTCATAGTTTTTCCTTTTAACGGCGTTTTCGGAGCACTTTATAGACAGCCAGTGCTAATGTATAGTCTACCATACTATGGATAATTGTGCCAAATCCAACTAGCACAAAGAGAACATAAAACATATTTTCTACATTGGTACCAGAAGTTGCGTAAAAAACGACACAGGCCAATACTTCAGCAAGGGCATGGATAAGCGCTAAAACAAAGTTAAAAATCCAAGAAGATTTTGGTTTATCTAGTGTATCTGGAAATTTTTGCAGGTAAAGAGCTCCCAAAGTCCCAAAAAAGATATGGGAAAAAGCTCGAAAAACGATAACCATAGGATAGCCAGCCATCAAAAATCCAAAACTAGAGGCTAGGATGACAAAAACTGCCATCAAGGGCGACAAGAACATGGCAATAAAAATAGCGATGTGGCTCCCCAAAGTGTAAGAAGCAGGTGGAATGACAATCTTGAAAGGCATAACAATTGGAATCAAAATCGCAATAGCCGTTAAGAGGGCTGTCATTGTCATAAATTGTGTCTTTTTCCGTGTATTCATAAGAATCTCCTTTTTACTGTATATACATTAGTATAGTACAATAAACAAGGCAATAAAGCAAGGATTTACTTGGGTTTATAGGTCATTTTTAAGTTAATACTCTTCGAAAATCTCTTCAAACAATGTCAGCTTCCATTTGCAACCTTAAAACCGTGTTTTGAGGAACCTGCAGCTAGCTTACTAGTTTACTCTTTGATTTTCATTGAGTATAAATATTGGTAAAGATTTCACTAAAAAGAAACTACTTCAAATAAAATCTCCACCTTCAGGTTTGAAAGCGGAGAATGTTTTTATTTCTTCAAAGTTTGTAGTCTTGGAACAATGGCTAGGGTTAGAACTGCGGAAATGACTAATTCAGCAATCGAATTTGTAGAGATAACAGTTGCTAGGAGTTTTTGGATATTACCATCAAAAACATTTCCAAAAAGGTAGAAAATTCCACCAAGTACAAAGACTGTGTTGGTAAGTGAACCAAGGGCACCAGCTAGAATCAGACCAGTCTTGTTTTTCATCAGTTTATAGACTAGATAAGGAGTTAAACCAATCAAAATACGTGGGACGATGGCAATGATAGCTGAATAGATGTTTCCGTTTGGGACGAATGGTGAGAAGAGGTAGCTTGTCGGTAGAATCGTAATTGTATTAACCGTCAAACTAAGTAACCCCATCAAAAATCCAAGTGTAACCCCAACTCGTGGACCGTAGATAATGCTGGCAATAATGACAGGAATATGAACAATGGTCGGTTTGATTGGAAATGGAAAAAGGTTAAAGATAAGTGAGCTTAGAAAATGAATCACAAGCATGGTTGCAAAAAAGATAGCAATAGGTGCAATATTAGAGCGTTTTTTCATCGAGAGTTTCCTTTATTCTTTCTAAAATAATTGTGAGGTCGGCTAGAGCTCCTCGTCCATGGTCTCCACAAGCTAGTAGGGATTCTTTTGGAGTAATCAGCTGATAGCCGTAGCTTTCTAATGTTTTCAGATTAGCCTGAGTTGCCGGATGGTCATACATTTTTGTATTCATTGCTGGTGCGATGAGTTTGGGAATATGACTTGGCAGGGCTAGAGCTGTACTGGTCACCATGTTGTCCGCAAAGCCGTGGGCTAGTTTTGCAATAGTGTTAGCAGTTGCAGGGGCCACGATAAATAAATCTGCTTTTTTGCCAAGTTCAATATGATTAACCTGATCAGGATAGGGTTCCTTCATGACATCCAGGTGGATGGAATTCTGTGAGAGTACCTGTAGTGTCAAAGGTTGGATAAACTCTATAGCAGCTTGAGTCATTAAGACAGTGACTTGATGACCTTGTTTTTTAAGCGAACTGACTAAATCTGCCGACTTATAAGAGGCGATTGAGCCCGTTACAGCCAAGAGAATGTTTGCCATAGCTTTCCTTTCTACGAATGATAGGCTTGAATTTTTTCAAGGAGGAGTTCTGCAATTTCTTCTTTAGTCTGGACTGTTTGAAGCTGATCTTTTTCAACAAAGATTGCACGATGCTGGTTTGCTGAAATTTGAGTCAGGTCATTTGCAATGATTAAGTCAGCTTGGTTTTTGATAAGACTTTTTCGGGCAATCTCGATGAGATAATCTTCAGAGACATCAACCAGCAGTTTGAAACCAATCAGATGAATAGCAGGATTCCATTCCTTGACTAGGGATATGATTTTAGGTGTCTTTTTTAGGAACAAAACCTGAACCTCATCAGTTGAAGAAATCTTAGCTTGATGATTCTGCTTGCTTAAAAATTCTTCTAGATTGGAGCTAGCCTGAACTTCCTCCATCCCCGTCATATAAACAGGAGTGTAGTCAGAAACCGCCATTGAGTGAATCAAGACCTGATAATCCGGAACACGTTCTTGCATTTCCTGTAGAAGGTTCTTGGTATTGCTAATTTCTCGAATACTTAGGTTAGGATGGGCTTCTGGCTTCACAGCTCGTTTTGTCGTCATTAAATAAACTTCATGTCCTGCAGCAAGCAGGGTTTCAGTGATGATTTTCCCCAAGCGACCTGTAGAATGGTTAGTGATAGAGCGGACGCTATCGATAGCCTCACTGGTACCGCCCGATGTAACTAAAATTTTCATAGCACTATTGTACACAAAAATAAACGGTAAGTAAAATAAAAGTGATAAATTTTTGGTAAAAACGAAGATTTACTATAGTTTCAAACTATAAAGCCATATAAAATTTAAGAAAGGGCTCTAAAATTCTTAAAAATAGAGATATTTACGAACGTTTAGAGAGTTTAAGGATGTTAAAAATCTTGTTTTGTGTTATAATGAATTATCATATAAGAGGTTAGAGGAGTTTTGAATGAAAACAGATATTGAAATCGCACAGAGTATTGAGTTGAAGCCAATCGTTGATGTTGTAGAGAAACTTGGTATTTCTTACGACGATTTGGAGTTGTACGGAAAGTATAAGGCTAAGCTCAGCTTTGATAAAATCCGTGCAGTTGAGAGCAATCCAGTTGGGAAATTGATCTTGGTTACTGCCATCAACCCAACACCAGCAGGTGAAGGAAAATCAACTATTACCATTGGTCTTGCTGATGCTTTGAACAAGATTGGCAAGAAAACTATGATTGCCATCCGCGAACCATCCCTTGGTCCAGTAATGGGGATTAAGGGTGGTGCTGCAGGCGGTGGTTACGCTCAAGTTCTGCCAATGGAAGACATCAACCTCCACTTTACTGGGGACATGCATGCTATTACAACTGCCAACAATGCGCTTTCTGCCTTGATTGACAATCACTTGCACCAAGGGAATGAGCTTGGAATTGACCAACGTCGTATCCTCTGGAAACGTGTTGTGGACTTAAACGACCGAGCTCTTCGTCATGTGACCGTTGGACTTGGTGGTCCTCTAAATGGTATTCCACGTGAGGATGGCTTTGACATTACAGTTGCTTCAGAGATCATGGCAATTCTTTGTTTGGCAACGGATATCGAGGACTTGAAACGCCGTTTGGCTAATATTGTTATCGGTTATCGCTATGACCGAACACCTGTTTCTGTTGGCGATTTACAGGTTGAAGGTGCTTTGGCATTGATTTTGAAGGATGCTATTAAGCCGAATCTGGTTCAGACAATTTACGGAACACCTGCCTTTGTACACGGTGGTCCATTTGCCAATATCGCTCACGGATGTAACTCTGTTTTGGCAACGACAACAGCTCTTCACTTAGCTGATTACACGGTTACTGAAGCTGGTTTTGGTGCCGACCTTGGTGCTGAGAAATTCCTTGATATTAAGACACCAAACTTGCCAACATCTCCAGATGCAGTAGTTATTGTTGCAACCCTTCGTGCCCTTAAGATGAATGGTGGTGTGGCTAAAGACGCTCTTACTGAAGAAAATGTAGAAGCAGTTCGTGCAGGTTTTGCTAACTTGCAACGCCACGTTGAAAATATCCGTAAATTTGGAGTACCTGCAGTCGTAGCTATTAACGAATTTGTATCTGATACTGAAGCTGAAATTGCAGCCTTGAAAGAACTCTGTGCTTCAATCGACGTACCAGTTGAGTTGGCTAGTGTCTGGGCTGATGGCGCAGAAGGTGGGGTAGCACTTGCTGAGACAGTTGTTAAGACAATTGCTGAAACCCCAGCTAATTACAAACGTTTATATGACAATGACCTTTCTGTTCAAGAAAAGATTGAAAAAATTGTTACTGAAATCTACCGTGGTAGCAAAGTCAACTTTGAGAAGAAAGCCCAAACGCAAATTGCTCAAATCGTTCAGAATGGTTGGGACAAATTGCCAATCTGTATGGCTAAAACTCAATACAGTTTCTCAGACAATCCAAATGCACTTGGAGCACCTGAAAACTTTGAAATTACCATTCGTGAATTGGTACCAAAATTAGGTGCAGGCTTCATCGTTGCTTTAACTGGTGATGTCATGACCATGCCAGGCCTTCCAAAACGACCAGCAGCTCTCAACATGGATGTTGAAAGCGACGGAACTGTTCTAGGCTTGTTCTAGTAGATTGTAATTGACTTTAAATGAGTTTGGAGATTTTAATCCAAGCTCATTTTTTATCTAGATAGAAGTAGTTGTCTTCAGTTGATGAGAGAGTTGTTTACTATACGTAACCATTCTAGTTAAAGATATTTTCCTCGAATTCTGATATAATGGAAATATTGACTTCAAGAGTAAGGAAGAGAAGATGAACGCATTATTAAATGGAATGAATGACCGTCAGGCTGAGGCGGTGCAAACGACAGAAGGTCCCTTGTTGATCATGGCGGGGGCTGGTTCTGGAAAGACCCGAGTTTTGACCCACCGCATTGCTTATCTGATTGATGAAAAGCTGGTCAATCCTTGGAATATCTTGGCCATTACCTTTACTAATAAGGCTGCGCGTGAGATGAAGGAACGTGCTTATGGCCTCAATCCAGCCACTCAGGACTGTTTGATTGCGACCTTTCACTCCATGTGTGTTCGTATCTTGCGTCGCGATGCGGACCATATTGGCTACAACCGTAATTTTACAATTGTCGATCCTGGTGAACAGCGAACTCTTATGAAACGCATTCTTAAGCAGTTGAACCTGGATCCGAAAAAATGGAATGAACGGAGCATCTTAGGAACAATTTCCAATGCTAAGAATGATCTGATTGATGATGTTGCCTATGCTGCCCAAGCTGGCGATATGTACACGCAAATCGTAGCCCAGTGTTACACAGCTTATCAAAAAGAACTTCGTCAGTCTGAATCCGTTGATTTTGATGATTTGATTATGCTGACCTTGCGTCTCTTTGATCAAAATCCTGATGTTTTGACCTACTACCAGCAGAAGTTTCAGTACATCCATGTTGATGAGTACCAAGATACCAACCACGCTCAGTATCAATTGGTCAAACTCTTGGCTTCCCGTTTTAAAAATATCTGTGTGGTTGGGGATGCGGATCAGTCTATCTACGGTTGGCGTGGTGCTGATATGCAGAATATCTTGGATTTCGAAAAGGATTACCCTCAAGCCAAGGTTGTTTTGTTAGAGGAGAATTACCGTTCAACCAAAATCATTCTCCAAGCGGCTAACGAAGTTATTAAAAACAATAAAAACCGCCGTCCTAAGAATCTCTGGACCCAAAATGCGGATGGGGAGCAAATCGTATACTATCGTGCCAATGATGAGCTGGATGAGGCTGTATTTGTAGCCAGAACCATTGATGAACTTAGTCGCAACCAAAATTTCCTTCACAAGGATTTTGCAGTTCTCTATCGTACAAACGCCCAGTCTCGTACTATTGAGGAAGCCCTGCTCAAGTCTAACATTCCTTATACCATGGTTGGTGGGACCAAGTTCTACAGCCGTAAGGAAATTCGTGATATTATTGCTTATCTCAACCTCATTGCTAATTTGAGTGATAATATCAGTTTTGAACGTATTATCAACGAACCTAAACGTGGAATTGGCCCAGGAACTGTTGAGAAAATCCGTGATTTTGCCAACATGCAAAATATGTCCATGCTAGATGCTTCTGCAAATATTATGTTGTCTGGAATCAAAGGTAAGGCAGCCCAATCTATCTGGGATTTTGCCAATATGGTTCTGGATTTGCGGGAGCAGTTGGACCAATTAACTATTACAGAGTTGGTTGAGGCCGTTCTAGAAAAAACAGGTTACGTCGATATTCTTAATGCCCAAGCGACTCTAGAAAGTAAGGCTCGGGTTGAAAATATCGAAGAGTTCCTTTCTGTGACGAAAAACTTTGATGACACCTCTGATGGGCCAGAAGAGGAAACTGGTTTGGACAAATTGAGTCGTTTTTTAAATGACTTGGCCTTGATTGCGGACACAGATTCAGGTAGTCAGGAGACATCAGAAGTGACCTTGATGACCCTTCATGCTGCCAAAGGTCTCGAGTTTCCAGTTGTCTTTTTGATTGGGATGGAAGAAAATGTCTTTCCGCTTAGCCGTGCAGCTGAAGATCAAGATGAATTGGAAGAAGAACGCCGTTTGGCTTATGTAGGAATAACGCGTGCAGAGAAAATTCTCTATCTGACCAATGCCAACTCGCGCTTGCTTTTCGGTCGTACCAACTACAACCGTCCGACTCGTTTTATTAATGAAATTAGTTCAGACTTGCTTGAGTATCAAGGATTGGCCCGTCCAGCCAATACAAGCTTTAAGGCATCTTATAGCAGTGGTGGGGTTGCCTTCGGTCAAGGTATGAGTTTGGCTCAGGCTCTTCAAGACCGTAAACGCAGTGCGGCCCCAAAAACTATCCAGTCAAGCGGTCTCCCATTTGGTCAATTTACTACTGGATCAAAATCAGGGTCTAGCGAGGCAAATTGGTCCATTGGTGACATTGCTCTCCACAAGAAATGGGGAGAGGGAACTGTTCTGGAAGTTTCAGGAAGCGGTGCTACGCAGGAATTAAAAATCAATTTCCCAGAAGTAGGTTTGAAAAAACTTTTAGCTAGTGTAGCCCCAATTGAGAAAAAAATATAATTTTCCATCCTTCTCACGAATAATAAAGTGAGGAGGATTTTTATGTATAGTATTTCATTCCAAGAAGATTCACTGTTGCCAAGAGAAAGGCTGGCAAAAGAAGGAGTTGAAGCGCTCAGTAATCAAGAGTTGCTAGCTATTTTACTTAGGACAGGAACACGTCAAGCTAGCGTTTTTGAAATTGCCCAGAAAGTTTTGAACAATCTTTCAAGCCTAACAGATTTGAAAAAAATGACCCTGCAGGAATTGCAGAGTCTGTCTGGTATTGGCCGAGTTAAGGCCATAGAATTACAAGCTATGATTGAACTGGGCCATCGTATTCACAAACATGAGACTCTTGAGATGGAAAGTATTCTCAGCAGTCAAAAGTTGGCCAAGAAGATGCAGCAGGAGTTGGGACATAAAAAACAAGAGCACCTGGTGGCGCTCTATCTCAATACTCAAAATCAAATCATCCATCAACAGACCATTTTTATCGGTTCTGCAACTCGTAGTATCGCTGAGCCGCGAGAGATTCTTCACTATGCTATCAAGCATATGGCGACTTCTCTCATATTGGTTCACAATCATCCTTCGGGAGCGGTAGCCCCTAGCCGAAATGATGATCATGTCACTAAACTTGTCAAGGAAGCTTGCGACTTGATGGGAATTGTCCTCTTGGACCATTTGATTGTCTCTCACTCCAGCTACTTTAGTTATCGAGAAAAGACAGATTTAATTTAAAGTTCATTAACGATATAGTCAAAGAGGTTTTTATCTTTGGGACGATTTTCAAAAAGAAATTCTGGGTGCCATTGGACACCGAGAAAGGCAACATCATCTGTACTTATGACAGCTTCAATGATACCATCCTTAGGATCATGAGCTGCAATCTTTAAGTTAGGTGCTAAATCCTTAATACTCTGATGGTGGAAGGAGTTGATATGGGAGATTTCTCCATAGATTTCTCGAAGAACAGTATCAGGTTCTGTTACCAAGCGTTGAGTTGTGTACTCAGCAGAACAATCCTGCCAATGGTCTTCGATATCTTGGTACAAAGTTCCACCCATGGCAACGTTAAAGAGTTGAGTTCCACGGCAGACAGAAAAAATTGGCTTTTTCTGTTTAATAGCCTCCTTGATGAGGGCCAGTTCAAAGATATCCCTTTGAAGGTGGTAGTCATCGCTATCGATGGTTTTTGGTTCACCATAGAATTTTGGATCAACATTTTGCCCACCTGTCAAGATGAGCTTGTCAATCATACTGATATAGTGGCAGGCCATTTCTTGATCACCAATCGGTAGGATGATAGGAATTCCTCCAGCTTCTTTAACGCCTTCAACAAAGCCTTTTGCTACGTAGCTCATCATGATGTCATCATCTGGATGAGTTTTTTCGTTTCCTGTAATCCCAATAACTGGTTTTTTCATAAAATGATTTTCGCTTTCTAATCCTCTTTTCGCATGAAGTAGAGGAGGGTTTGGAGTTCACTTGTTAAATCAACATACTGAACGACCACGTCTTTTGGTAAATGCAGATGGACTGGTGAAAAACTGAGAATTCCTTTCACGCCAGCATCCACCAATAGATTGGCAACCTCTTGTGACTTGACGCTGGGAACTGTCAGGATAGCAGTCTTCACATCAGCATCCTTGATTTTATCCTTGATTTGAGAAATCCCGTAAATGGGAATTCCATCAGGAGTTTGGGTACCGACTTCGGGATGGTCATCTAGGTCAAAGGCCATGATAATTTTCATCTTGTTACGCTCGTGGAAGCGGTAGTGGAGAAGGGCATGACCCATATTTCCAATACCAACCAGCATGACATTGGTAATGGAGTTATCATTGAGTAAATCGGCAAAAAATGTCATCAGTTTTTTGACATCATAGCCAAAACCACGGCGACCTAGTTCACCAAAGTAGGAAAAATCACGACGTACGGTCGCGGAATCAATACCGATAGCCTCTGCAATTTGCTTAGAGTTGGCACGTTCAATCTTTTCTGCATGAAATCTCTTAAAAATTCGATAGTAGAGAGAGAGTCTTTTCGCTGTAGCTTTTGGAATAGCAGACTGTTTATCTTTCACAAAATCACAACCTTTCTATTCTTCTATTTTATAGAAACATTGTGAAAAAATCAACAAAAACAAGAAAAAACTAAGAAAAATCTTAGTTTTGATGTAAAAAATCTGCATGTGATAGAAATCGGTAGAGGTCTCCGACCAGACCCTGATAAACTTTCTGGCCATTAAAAGTCAGAGAAGTCACATAAAGTGTATCTGGTAGGGTCACACATCCTGACAGAGCCAGCATGAGAGCTTTATAATCCTCATACTTGAGTGTACGCTCTACATGATAGTTGTCCTTATAGGTCAGTTCAAACATATGGGACCTATCTTTCCGATTTTGTAAAGACACCACGTTCTACCAAGCTATCCATGAGGAAGTAGAATTTTTCCTGATGAATGTGGTGGTCTTCTGATTTGAAAATATCAACTAGACGTAGCCCAAACTTGTCAGTGATATTGATTTTAGCACCTGTAAGTTCCTTGTTAATGATGATTTTGAGTTGGAATCCCTCACCGCTGTTCGGCACTTTTTCCAAAAGGCGAGTCAATTCATAGTTACCAACCTTAGTCTCAAAAAAGGTGTTGTCCTTAAGGGTGAATTTTTTAACAGAAGGGCTAAGAGTGTAGTCGTAACGACAATTTTTTAACTGAATGGTTTTTTCAAATGCCATATGGCTAACCTCCGATAATTTCTTTTAAGGTTTTTGCGAGGGTATGTAGATCTTCAACAGTATTTTCTGGCGACAAACTGATACGAACGGATTCCTTCAAGCGTTCTGAATTTGCCCCGTACATGGCTTCAAGAACATGGCTGGATTGTACAATGCCTGCAGTGCAGGCTGAGCCAGTAGAGATTGAAATTCCAGCTAAATCTAGACGAAGGAGTAAGAGGTCATTTTTCTGACCAGGAAATCCAATATTGAGAACATAAGGGAGATGATGTTCTCCTCTATTCAAGTAATATTGAATGCCCTCTAGCTCTGCAAGAAAGGCAGTTTCTAAATTTTGTACATGTTGAAAATGTTCTTCTTGCTGTTTTAGGTCTTCTTTTAGGGCTGCAACCATGCCTATGATGGCAGCCAGATTTTCAGTCCCTGCACGTTTTTTCTGTTCTTGGTCTCCACCATGGAGATAGGAATCAAAGTCCATGCTAGATGCGTAGAGAAAACCGATTCCCTTAGGACCATGGAACTTGTGGGCAGAAGCAGTGAGAAAATCAATGCCCAATTCTTCGGGGTGAATTGGTATTTTACCAATAGCTTGAACTGCATCAACATGATAGGCAGAAGGGTGTTGCTTGAGTATTTGGCCAATTTCAGCAATGGGAAGTAGGTTTCCTGTCTCATTATTAGCAAACATGGTAGAAACCAAAATCGTATCATCACGTAAGGCCTTTTGAATTTGTTGGGCTGTGATTTCTTGATTTTCTGGTTGGATAATGGTTGCTTCAAAACCAAAGTGTTGAACCAAGTAATCAATGGTTTCAAGGACGGCATGGTGCTCAATGGCAGTCGTGATGATATGTTTTCCTTGCTCTTGGTGACGAAGGCAGTAACCAATGATGGCAGTATTGTTGCCTTCAGTCCCACCAGAAGTGAAAAAGATATGTTGAGGTTTTGTCCCCAGTAACTGAGCTAGTTCTTGACGGGCTTCTCTCAAGAGTTTGCCAGCTTGACGACCATGAGCATGAATACTAGAAGGATTTCCATGGGTTTCTTGCATAACCTTGGTCATCGCTGAAATAGCAACTGCTGACATGGGAGTCGTTGCAGCATTGTCCAAATAAATCAAAGAATCACCTTATTTCTTTTTGTTGTAGGCAAAGAGTGGGCTGACTGGTTTTCTTTCGTGGATACGGACGATGGCATCACCAATTAACTCACTAGCAGTGATGTAGCATACGTTTTTAGGAGTTTTTTCTTTTGTTGCTACTGAATCAGTCACAAGAATTTCTTTAATATTAGTATTGTCAAGAAGTTCAGCAGCTCCTTCGACGAAGAGACCGTGGCTAGAAACAGCATAAATTTCTGTAGCTCCTTCACGTTCAACGATTTTAGCAGCTTCAGAGAAGGTACGTCCTGTATTTAAAATATCGTCAATCAAGATAGCTTTCTTACCTTCAACATCACCGATAATATAACCTTCGTTGCGAGTTGCATCGTCTTGAGGGTAGTCGATAATGGCGATAGGAGCATCAAGATACTCAGCCAAGCTACGAGCACGCTTTACACCTGAATTTTTAGGGCTAACCACGACAACATCTGAACCGAGTAGGCCCTTATCGCAATAATGTTTTGCAAATAGGGGAACTGTGAAAAGGTTATCGACAGGAATATCAAAGAAGCCTTGCACCTGAACAGCATGCAAATCAAGCGTAAGGACACGGTCAACACCAGCCTTAACCAGCATATTAGCAACTAGTTTAGCTGTAAGTGGCTCACGAGGTGAAGCAATGCGGTCTTGACGTGCATAGCCAAAATATGGAAGGACAACGTTGATACTGTGGGCGCTTGCGCGCACACAAGCGTCAACCATGATCAACAATTCCATTAGGTGGTTGTTAACAGGGAAACTTGTAGACTGGATGATGTAAACATCATAACCACGGACACTTTCTTCGATATTCACTTGGATTTCTCCGTCTGAAAATTGACGTGATGATAGTTTTCCAAGTGGGACACCAACAGCTTGTGCAATTTTCTGTGCAATCTCTTGGTTAGAGTTGAGTGCGAAAAGTTTCATGTTTTTTCTATCTGACATTATAGACCGTCCTCTGTAAACTTTTTAAATCCTAGCCATATCTGCCTAGCCTATATGAACTGGGATTTTTGTATTTTATCTTTTCTATTTTACCAAAAAATAGAGATTATTTCAGCTATTTTTCATGCTTTTGACAAATCGGACCAATTTTGAGGGAGCTTTTTGGTAGGAAATCTGATTTTGCTCTAAAAAGTGCTGGAAATCTTGTTTCCCTTGCTCGTGATTCTCAACTTCAAGCTCTAATTCGTAATCTGTAATATCAAAGTACTGACTCTCATCCAGTGCCATGAGACCAATAGCGGTTTGCATTTCATAGCGAAGCGTTGTTAGACAACCGAGCACCTGCCAGTTCTTGCTCTGGATACCATGTTTAGCCAACTCATCCAGTACTAGTCCTTGAGGAAGTTCTTTCTTGCTCAGATAGTTTTCAGCATCTTTTAGTTGCAATTTTTGATTGTATTCCATGTTTCCGACACTTTGTGGGACTTTGAGTGTCAATTCTGCCCAGTCTTCAAAAGTTCGAATGCGCATAGCAACTTTCTTTTCTCGCAGTTCAAAATCAGGCGTGTCCATGTAGTAATTTTTTTGAAGAACAGGAGTGACACCTGTGAACTGGTCTTTTAGACGATCATATTCATCTTTTTTCAATAGTGTTTTCAATTCAATTTCTAAATGTTTCATTTTTCTTACCTTTTCTTTATCGTTGAAAGCGGATTTATGGTATAAACTGCTCACGGTTTTCTGTACCCTTGAAATCATTGGTTTTATAGTGTTTATCTAAAAGTGAATACGACTCTACTTTTAGCTGGAACGGATGAAATCCATGAGCTGATCAACGACTTCAAAACGTTGATTATCATTGATGTGGGTATACATATCAAGGGTTGTTTGAACATTGTTGTGACCTAATCTGTCCGAAATGATTTTAGCTGTAATACCAGCTTCAAAGAGGAGAGAAGCGTGTGTGTGCCTGAAACCGTGAGGCGTAATTTTTTTGATATCATTGTGTTCACAAAAGAATCTTCTAAGTCTCTCTTTTACAGCTGAAGGAGAAATCCAACCTCCGAAACTGTTCGTAAAGATATAATTTGAATCATGTTTGTAAGGCACACTAGCCCGAAAATATTCTTTTATTTGCTGACGCTTCCAGAGTTTCAATACATTTAGAGTTTCATCATCTAAAGTGATAACCCTCTTACTCATTTTGGTTTTAGGGTCCTGAACAGTTTGTTTTTTATTAACAACGACAGCTGTCCGAGAAATGCTTAATCGTTTATTTTCAAAGTCAACATCTGACCACATGAGCCCAAGCGCCTCACCACATCTCAAACCAGTAAAAGCTAGCAAGTGATAAAAGGTATACTCTACAGGCTTACAATCTACTTTGCAAACTTTAAGAAACTCCGTTAGTTCCTGTTTTGTATAGTGGTTATCTTTGGCCTTTAAGGACCTATTTTTAGGCTTGATAATCTTGTCTAAGGGATTTGACTTAATAATGTCAATAGAAGTGGCATACTTGAAAATTCGACTGATGACAGAGTAGTAATTGGCATAGAGGATATAGCGATTACTTAACTTGATAGCAACCTTTTGACAATAAGCGACACTAATCTGCTGAATCTTCATATCTGCAAAATACAAGTCAATCATAACATCAAGTTTTTTCTTAACGTTCTGATAGGTTGTTGGTTTCACAGTGTTTTTATAGCTATCAAGCCATAATTCAGCGACTTCAGCGAAAGTAGGATTCTGGAAAGCTTCATTATTTGAAAAACCATTCTCTTCAACATCCAAGAGAAGATCACGTTCGGCTGCCTTGGCCTCTTTTATGGTTTTAAAACCACGGCGTGTTGTGCGTTTTTCTTTTCCAGTAGCAGGGTCTATACCCAGATAGGTTTGAAAGAGATATCTAGTTTCTCCTTTTTTGGTAATATATTTTTTTATCATAAAAAGTCCTTTCTTTTCGATTGCTTGCCCGCATAGTTGAAAAGGTGCAGAACTTATGATAAACTATAGGTGTATTTTTTTATCATCCTTTCCATTGCTTGCTAGATGGAAAGTTAAATCCTCACACTCAAAGTTTGGCGATGGAGAGTGTGGGGATTTTTTTGTTTAAATTCAACAAAAAACGGTAACTAAATTTATAGTTACCGTTTCTGCGTGGCAGCTTGTGCCAACCAGATTATTTGCACTAGGATTTCTCCTAGGTTAGTAACTATATATTATCAAATATATATCATTTTGTCAAAAATGGAAAGTTGAGTCCTCACACTCAAAGTTTGCCGTTGGAGATTGTGGAGATTTTTTTATTTTCTATTTTTTAAATATATTTTTTATAGCATGCCACAGGTATCTCCAACGGTAATTTTTGTGGAAATTACGATGCCTTTGTAAATCTGTTTTTAGAACATCTTTTGGATATCCCATTTCACTGGCTAAAACTAGCCAATCTGAGGGGTATGATGCGTCATGCTCCTTTATAGAATAGAGACATAATTCTAATAAGTTAAAGCCTGCTTTGTTATCAAATAAGGCTAAAGAATGGAAGAAAGTATATAAATCTCTTTGCCCTTTACCATTTCGGTAATCAGCCGGTGTTATCTTTATTTGGTTATGAAACTTTTTGTGGTAACTTAGACTCGCACTTGCTTTATAATTAAACATGCGTCCGCCATGAGCAGCACGATTTCTGAATGCTAATATTAAATCTAGTATTTCTATAAATAAAGTTTTATCTGCTGGTGTTAGTTGAGAGCTAGAAAGACCTGTACAAAGAGAAATAATCTTGTCTTTTTGTGGACCTTTTAGGATTTTAATAAAATTGGTGATATTTCCTAGTGTTGTTTCTTTAAAAAGTATCCATGGAGGTATGTGCTTATGTTTGATTCGATAAGAGTTTAAAGGCTCTACAGGTCTATTGGCTGCGATGTCTTTAAGCATATCCAGAAGAAAATCTCTTTGATATTTTTTGTGTTTACGTTGAAATTTCCCTTTATTGTAATTTTTTCTATCCAGATAATCTGATTCTAAAATACCAAAATCTTCTGCTAGAGTATAAGCTAGGGCTGTTCTTAGAGATAACTCTACTTTCAAAGTCGCTTGCATGACCAAACTTCTGATTTGTTTGTCAAGATTATAAAGTGAAACAAGGTGTTCAAATGTTTCCTTTTCTAAAAATGTTTCAACTTTTTTGGATGAATCAAGTAAAAAAATCTTGTATCCATTTACTATTTCGTAATAACCGTAGTTTCTGAGAGCAAAGTTAGCTGCTTTTCTATCTAAAATAGTTAAGTTTCTATTTTCTAATATTTTAATTTGTTTATTAAAATCGGAAAAAGGTTTCATTTTTTCTCCTATAAAGCACGAAAGAGCCTCAATAATGTATTGAGACTCTTTCGGTAGGATGCATCGGGCATCCGGACCAATTCGTATAAATACATTATAGAGTCTTTTGTTATTTTTGTCAAGCAACTATTTCCATTTTGGAAACAGTTGGTTTTAATTTATACTCTTGGTTCATTACGGTGCCAATCATTAGGAAAACCTAAAGACTGGTTGATTACATTGATGTCTATAGAAGGCAGTTTTTTCTCTAGTTTGATAACTTTCTTTCTAAGAGTATTCCACAAAATGTTAAATTCTGCTTTACTAATAAAGCATTGAAGGCTAATAATTGTTGAATATACAGTTTTTCTACTGTCATCTCCCATCAAGATCTCTTCGTTATGAATCGTTTCCCAAAACGTACTATTAGAACGGCATCTGAAGTTTAATAAGCGATTATTGTGAGCGCATTTGTTTCGTACCTCGTTAATATTTTTTAGAAAAGATATCAAGGTTTCTGGTGGGAAAACATCGTTAAAGTCAGGTATGTTTGTGCTTATAAAACTTACTAAATCCCGTGCGATTTCATTTTGGAGTGAGTTCGGCAGGTTTTCAATAATTGTGCGTAAATCTCCAAACTCTAGATAATCAGTTAGTACCCAGATTGGGACATCTGAATGAGTATGTGCGTAGTGGTGAATTGAATTTCCTCTGTATCGCTTGTTTGTGTTTATGATTTTGGATAGTTTTGATACAATAAATCCCACGTCTAATATTTTATTATCTGCATAAGAATTGGTGTTTAAATAAGCGTATTTTTGACTGGGGTAAGCTTCGGCGAATCTGTGAGCAGTGATTGACTTGATATGGTGTTCAGCTTCAAGAATAGCTTGCAAAATGGCTCGTTTTACATCTTTGTCAAATGTATAGAGACTTGAAACTTCGTCAAATGTGACGCCGTCAATATAAGTGTCAGTACCAGGGTGTTGAAAAAACTTACTGTATCCATTGATAATATTGTAGTAATTATTACTTAGCAGGTACTTAGCTGCTTTAGACTCATCTGTAATGGATAACCCTCTGATTTTTAGTGTTGCGATTTGTTCCTCGATTGTTTTAAATGGCTTCAAAAAAACTCCCCCATTCTAATTTAGAATGAAGGAGTTTTCCCGTATCGGTCCCCGTAGAGATCCCGACGCTTTTTCTCTAATGAATTCATTCTAAATGATTTTTTTTAAAAAGTCAACTGTTTTTTTAATATTTTTAAAAAAATAATTTTTTCTATTCCCCTCTATACACCCCGACAACTGTATAAATCTTGATGTGTGTGTCTTCGGCTGGTGGGAAGTCTAGGATGATGTCTTCATACTTGTCATTGAGCGATACTAGGCGTAAGCGTCCATTTTCGGTATATATCTTCTTGAAGTAAGAACGGTCTCCGTATGCGATAACTGCTAGGTCTCCATTATAGGTAGTCAGTCCCTTGTCTACTAAATAGAGAATGTCTCCGTTCTGGTAGTCAGGTTGCATGGAATCTCCACTTACCTTGGTAGCAATATCGTGGCGTGGTGGTTGTTCGTCAACCTCTATAGTCTCTCTGTCTGTATCGTCGTAACCAAATCCGTAGTTAAATCCACAAGCTGCTGCCGTCTCAGATACTACCTCAACTTGGTACAAGCTGATAACTTCCGATACTTCGTTTATCTTCGTTTATCTTCGTTTATCTTCGTTTCTTCTTCGTTTTTCTGCTCGTTCAGAAGATCCTCAGACATTCGTAGCACAATTTTTTTATTGTTAGTGTTTAATTTTCGAGCTGTGTTTGTGATTTGCTGTGTGAGTAAATCTGGAACATCTGAGAAGGAATTGATGGATTCTTCTTTAAAAGTAGTATCTATATCTGATTTTTTAACACCGAAATAATCAGCAAGTTTTTGGATAACACCAAAAGAAGGAGCGCTTCTTAATTTCATATAGTCTGTCATAGTACTTGCTGTAATTCCAACTTCTTTAGCCAACTCTTTTTGGGTGATGCCACGTTGCTTTCTAAAGTGTGTAATATTTTCAGCAATAATTCGCATTCGTTTTTTTTCATCCATTTACGATTACCTCGTATTTTTTATAATTACATTATATATCATTTTTGATTGATAAACAATCAAAAATACGAAAAAATCCTATTTTTTTGATAAAAACTATTGATAATACGAAAAAATCATATTATAATTAAATCAAGCTTAAGGAAAAGGAGGTAAGGCAAATGATGGAACACATCATAAAAAGCCTAGCAACCAAGGACACCACAACCGTCATCTTGGTACTAGGCTTAGTAAACGAAGCTCGTTTGTGGCACAAACAAATCTTAGAACACAAACGTAGGCTTCAAAACAAAAAGTAGAGAAAGGGGCAGAAGCCCCAACCTCTACTTGATAGTGTACCATCATTTGCTGTGAAAAGCAATGGATGAAAATGTTGGCTTGATAAGCCTAGCAGGATTTGTGATTGTATCTTTTACTATCCGTCAGATAGTGAAGTACCGATGTGATAAAAAAGATAAGGAGTAGGAAGGAGATATCGTGGAATCATTGATAATTTCAATTTTAACATCTTTTATTGTGACATCTATTATGATGCATTACCACATTTATAAAGTAAATGAACTATACAAAAAATATATGGATTTTGAAAAATCGAGTGTAGAAGAGTTTGCTAAATCAATTACAAGCAGACTTCCAAAAAATTCTTCTCAAGAGGAGTAATGGTAAAAGATGAATTTAGATAAGGGGGTAAGAAGAATGGCTAAAAATTCAATGAACCTTGAAGTTAAAGTAAATGTTACGAATATGGAGAAATTTAATGAGCTTGTCAAAGAGTTCAATAAAAAAGCTCACGAGCTTGAAGAGCTTGCTCATGAGCTGAATTGGTTTCGTTTTGAAGCAGATATCCTATCAAATGATGGCAACTAGTTCAAAATTAGCATTTTCTGGAAACAAATAAATTGGATATGATTCTTTTGTTTCGAGATTACGGAACTGGTAACCAAAATAATCTTTTTTTGCATTTGAATTTTTTTCAGTTAGTATTTCAAGATTAGCTTGTGATAGTAGTTTAAAAATCTGAATACGAGCTTGTTCTAAATCGGATATGCTGTTTAAAACTCTTAATTCATGTTCGTTTTGGAATAATACATCTATCAAATCTTCTCTAGCATCTATATTAGTTATGGAACCATGCAGAGAATCAAATTTTAATTTGTAATCGGTAAATGATAAATTCCTGTATTCTTGATAGGTTACAAAGGTAATATTTTTATCTTGGAATCGGTAGACGAGGGAATCATTTTGTAATTCATCCTTAAATTCCGTAAGACCAATTAAAAATTTATGGCAAGCTTCTAAAATACGGATTTGATTTAGATTCATTTTCTTTTCCTCCTTTCTATTGGAATTTTGACTAAAACGGTGAGAGGTCCTAGTCAAGAATATTATAGAATAATTCTATAAAACACTCTATTACTTTCGTTATATAATATAGATGTTGACTAGCACCACATGTTGAGGCGGTATCACTGCTTGTTCAAGCTGAGGCATCAGCGAAGTAGAAGTAATGATCTCCCATGCGATAGGACTCGTAGAATGAGGAGGGAAACCGACGAAATGATACGGTAAGTCCGAATCGTCTAGTATGTAGTATTGCTGGTGCGATCTTAGTCAGTTTATAATAAAATGATATGTTTAATGATATGTTTTAAGAAAAAATTATAATTTAGAAACGTGAATAAACTTGTTTAAACTTTATGTATCTTTAGAAAGTGTGAAAGATTGGACGAACAATTTTTTTTGATGGGTGGAAATCCGCCGATAAAGAAACATAGCATTGTTGATAAAATTGTGTCATCAAGGAAGATCGAAAGAATTGTCATTTTTACAGTTTATCGAGAAAATTGGGAACCGTACATGAAAAAGTACACGGAAGTTTTCCGAAGCCATTTTTCTAACCTAAACACTGATTACTTACTCTTGGATACTGAGCAGATTAATTTTGATAGCTATCTAGATGCTGATCTAGTTATTATCGGTGGTGGAAATACGGAAAAATATATATCTACTTATGTCAATCAGGAGTTCAAAAATTATATCGATCATATGCTTAATAAAGGGGCAAAAGTTATAGGGTTCTCTGCAGGAGCCCTATTATTATGAGAAAAAGTCTATGTCTCACCTAATGATAATTCAGATCATCAGATAAAGATAAAAAATGGATTAGGAGTCTTTAGTCAGTTTTTAATTAGTGTCCATTATGATTCATGGAATGATAAAGCAAATAAGGATAGAGCTGAAGAACTCGTTAATGTTCCCATAATTCCACTAAATGATCATTCATGTCTTGTATTAGATAAACTTGGAAACATTATTGAGAAAATTGACTAGTTTTAATCATGCGAATCTGAATCTACGAAACTAAAGTATTGACGAAATGAATAATGAAAAGCCTTGATTGTAAGGCTTTTTTTGTGTTTTTGTGATAGAATATAGGTAGTTTAAAATCGACAGCAACTAAGAAGCAGTAAAAATCTTATTCATAAAATAATCAAGATAAGGAAGATAAAATGACAGAAATTGACAAAAAGAATTTAAAAAATTATCTTTATTGTACATTTGGAATTACTTATATAGCTTGGGGGCTTCTTGCCATATTTACTCAATCTCATATTTTGGGATTAGAAACATTTATAGGGAGAATGTTACATATAGTAGGTGCACTTGGTCCAGCTATTGCAAGTGGCTTTTATTTGAAAAGGAATAATATAAAATTTAAATATTTTGTATTTAATAAAAGAAAAAATAGTAGTATTTATTTCATTATTCATTTGTTAGCAATTTTGATACTATTCTCTGTATCCTCCTTAGAATTAAACGGAGTATCAATTTATCTGATACCGCTATTCTTTATA
>NZ_WIJO01000021.1:0-31657 GCF_009496205.1 Streptococcus mitis | reverse complement strand
CCATATGATTCTTTCTAATGATAGTTTGGTCGCTTTTCATTATAGATGATATGGGACTTTTTTTCTACAACAAAATAGGCTCCATAATATCCATAGGGGATTTACCCACTACAAATATTATAGAGCCAGAAAATATTAGAGGCTTTTCTTGCATCATATTATAAACGGTAAATCAACAAGATTTGCTGTTTTTATTTGCTTGAAATCAGATAAGGACTGAAAAAGACATTATTCTAATTCTTGTATTGGAATGTTAGAGTATTTATTGAGTCTTGAAAATTTCCCGACTTTTTTCCTTTTTGGAAAACTTCTAAAATATGGTATAATGAAAAAATAAAGAAGTTGGGGGTAGAAGATGAACATTCAACAATTACGCTATGTTGTTGCCATTGCTAATAGTGGTACTTTCCGTGAAGCTGCTGAAAAGATGTATGTGAGCCAGCCGAGTCTGTCTATTTCTGTTCGTGATTTGGAAAAAGAGTTGGGCTTTAAGATTTTCCGTCGGACCAGCTCAGGAACTTTCTTGACCCGTCGTGGTATGGAATTTTATGAAAAAGCACAAGAATTGGTCAAGGGATTTGATATTTTTCAAAATCAGTATGCCAATCCTGAAGAAGAAAAAGATGAATTTTCCATTGCTAGCCAGCACTATGACTTCTTGCCACCAACTATTACGGCTTTTTCAGAGCGTTATCCTGATTATAAGAACTTCCGTATTTTTGAATCAACTACTGTTCAAATCTTAGATGAAGTTGCTCAAGGGCATAGTGAGATTGGGATTATCTACCTCAACAATCAAAATAAAAAGGGGATTATGCAACGCGTTGAAAAGCTGGGCCTTGAGGTCATTGAATTGATTCCCTTCCATACTCACATTTATCTCCGTGAGGGGCATCCTTTGGCTCAGAAAGAGGAACTGGTCATGGAGGATTTAGCAGATTTACCAACGGTTCGTTTTACTCAAGAGAAAGACGAGTACCTTTATTATTCAGAGAACTTTGTTGATACCAGTGCGAGCTCACAGATGTTCAATGTGACAGACCGTGCTACCTTGAATGGTATTTTGGAGCGGACGGACGCTTATGCAACAGGTTCTGGATTTTTAGATAGTGACAGTGTTAATGGCATTACAGTTATTCGTCTCAAGGATAACCTAGATAATCGCATGGTCTATGTTAAACGTGAAGAGGTGGAGCTTAGTCAAGCTGGGACTCTTTTCGTAGAAGTCATGCAAGAATATTTTGATCAGAAGAGGAAATCATGAAAAAAAGAGGAATAGTGGCAGTTATTATACTGCTTTTGATTGGACTGGATCAGTTAGTAAAATCCTATATCGTCCAGCAGATTCCACTGGGTGAAGTGCGTTCTTGGATTCCCAATTTCGTTAGCTTGACCTACCTGCAAAATCGAGGGGCAGCCTTTTCTATCTTACAAGATCAGCAGTGGTTATTTGCTATCATTACACTTGTCGTTATGGTAGGTGCCATTTGGTATCTACATAAACACATGGAGGACTCACTCTGGATGGTCTTGGGTTTGACCTTGATTATTGCAGGTGGTCTTGGAAATTTTATTGACAGGGTGAGTCAGGGCTTTGTTGTGGATATGTTTCACCTTGACTTTATCAATTTTGCAATTTTCAATGTGGCAGATAGCTATCTGACGGTTGGAGTGATTATTTTATTGGTTGCAATGCTAAAAGAGGAAATAAATGGAAATTAAAATTGAAACTGGTGGCCTGCGTTTGGATAAGGCTTTGTCGGATTTGACAGAATTATCACGCAGTCTCGCGAATGAACAAATCAAATCAGGCCAGGTCTTGGTCAATGGCCAAGTCAAGAAAGCTAAATACACAGTCCAAGAGGGCGATGTCGTCACTTACCATGTGCCAGAACCAGAGGTTTTAGAGTATGTAGCTGAGAATCTTCCGCTAGAAATCATCTACCAAGATGAGGATGTGGTCGTCGTTAACAAACCTCAGGGGATGGTTGTGCATCCGAGTGCTGGTCATACTAGTGGAACTCTGGTAAATGCCCTTATGTATCATATTAAGGACTTGTCGGGTATCAATGGTGTTCTGCGTCCAGGTATTGTTCATCGTATTGATAAGGATACGTCTGGCCTTCTCATGATTGCTAAAAACGATGAGGCGCATCTAGCACTTGCCCAAGAACTCAAGGATAAAAAGTCTCTTCGCAAATATTGGTCGATTGTTCATGGAAATCTGCCTAATGATCGTGGTGTGATTGAAGCTCCGATTGGCCGTAGTGAAAAAGATCGTAAGAAACAGGCTGTGATTGCTAAAGGAAAGCCTGCAGTAACCCGTTTCCACGTCTTGGAACGTTTTGGTGATTACAGCTTGGTAGAGTTGCAGCTAGAGACAGGACGCACTCATCAAATCCGTGTTCACATGGCTTATATTGGCCATCCAGTCGCTGGTGATGAGGTCTATGGTCCTCGCAAGACTTTGAAAGGACATGGACAATTTCTCCATGCCAAGACCCTAGGCTTTACCCATCCGAGAACAGGTGAGATTTTGGAATTTACAGCAGATATTCCAGAGATATTTAAGGAAACATTAGAGAGATTGCGTAATCATTCGTAAAGCTAAAAAGTTGAGAAGTCTACCCTCAACTTTTTATTTTATCTCTTTTCTATTTATAGTCATTCATGTTATAATGGATAAATATGAAGAATCGGAGTGATACTATGAAATACAAACGGATTGTCTTTAAGGTGGGGACTTCTTCTCTAACGAATGAGGATGGAAGTTTATCACGTAGTAAGGTAAAGGCTATTACCCAGCAGTTGGCGATGTTGCACGAGGCTGGTCATGAATTGATTTTGGTGTCGTCGGGTGCCATTGCTGCTGGTTTTGGAGCCTTAGGATTTAAAAAGCGTCCGACTAAGATTGCTGATAAACAGGCTTCAGCAGCGGTAGGGCAGGGGCTTTTGTTAGAAGAATATACCACCAATCTTCTCTTGCGCCAAATCGTTTCTGCACAAATCTTGCTGACCCAGAACGACTTTGTGGATAAGCGCCGTTATAAAAATGCCAATCAGGCTTTGTCGGTTTTACTTAGCCGTGGGGCGATTCCTATCATCAATGAGAATGACAGTGTCGTTATTGATGAGCTCAAGGTTGGGGACAATGATACTCTGAGTGCACAGGTTGCAGCCATGGTCCAAGCAGACCTTTTGGTCCTCCTGACAGACGTAGACGGTCTTTATACTGGAAATCCTAATTCAGACCCAAGAGCCAAACGATTGGAGCGAATCGAGACCATCAATCGTGAGATTATTGATATGGCCGGTGGAGCAGGTTCTTCAAACGGAACTGGGGGCATGCTAACAAAAATCAAGGCTGCAACTATTGCGACGGAATCAGGAGTTCCTGTTTATATCTGCTCATCTTTGAAGTCAGATGCCATGATTGAGGCAGCTGAGGAGACCAAGGATGGTTCCTACTTTGTTGCTCAAGAGAAGGGACTTCGTACCCAGAAACAATGGCTGGCCTTTTATGCTCAGAGTCAAGGTTCTATTTGGGTTGATAAAGGGGCTGCTGAAGCTCTCTCTCAACATGGAAAGAGTCTTCTCTTATCTGGTATTGTTGAAGCAGAAGGCGCCTTTTCTTATGGTGATATCGTGACAGTATTTGACAAGGAAAGTGGAAAATCACTTGGAAAAGGGCGTGTGCAATTTGGTGCATCTGCTTTGGAGGATATGTTGCGTTCTCAAAAAGCCAAGGGTGTCTTGATTCACCGTGATGACTGGATTTCCATTACTCCTGAAATCCAACTACTCTTTACAGAATTTTAGAGGTAAACTATGGTAAGTACACAAGAACAATTTGAACAGGTACAGGCTGTTAAAAAATCGATCAACACAGCTAGTGAAGAGGTGAAAAACCAAGCCTTGCTAGCTCTGGCTGATCACTTAGTGGCTGCTACTGAGGAAATTTTAGCGGCTAATGCCCTCGATATGGAAGCGACCAAGGGGAAAATCTCAGATGTTATGTTGGATCGTCTTTATTTGGATGCAGGACGTATTGAAGCAATGGCAACTGGGATTCGTGAAGTGGTTGCTTTACCAGATCCAATCGGTGAAGTTTTAGAAACAAGTCAGCTTGAAAATGGCTTGGTTATTACCAAGAAACGGGTGGCTATGGGGGTTATTGGTATTATCTATGAAAGCCGTCCAAACGTGACGTCTGACGCGGCTGCTTTGGCTCTCAAGAGTGGAAATGCGGTGGTTCTTCGTAGTGGGAAGGATGCCTATCAAACAGCTCATGCCATTGTCACAGCCTTGAAAAAAGGTTTGGAGACAACGCCCATTCATCCAGATGTAATTCAACTGGTGGAAGATACTAGCCGTGAAAGTAGCTATGCTATGATGAAGGCCAAGGGCTATCTAGACCTTCTCATTCCTCGTGGAGGGGCTGGTTTGATTAATGCAGTGGTTGAAAATGCTATTGTACCAGTTATCGAGACAGGAACTGGGATTGTCCATGTTTATGTCGATAAGGACGCAGATGAGGACAAGGCACTGTCTATCATCAACAATGCCAAAACTAGTCGTCCTTCTGTCTGCAATGCCATGGAGGTTCTACTTGTTCATGAAGACAAAGCAGCAAGCTTCCTTCCTCGCTTGGAGCAAGTTCTAGTTGCAGAGCGCAAGGAAGCTGGACTGGAGCCAATTCAATTCCGTGTAGATAGCACAGCAAGTCAGTTTGTTTCAGGTCGAGTAGCTGAGGCCCAAGACTTTGACACCGAGTTTTTAGACTATGTACTAGCTGTTAAGGTTGTGAGCAGTTTAGAAGAAGCAGTTGCTCATATTGAAACCCACAGTACCCATCATTCGGATGCCATTGTGACGGAGAATGCTGAAGTTGCAGCTTACTTTACAGATCAAGTAGACTCTGCAGCAGTCTATGTCAATGCCTCAACGCGTTTCACCGATGGTGGCCAATTTGGTCTGGGTTGTGAAATGGGAATTTCTACTCAAAAACTGCACGCGCGTGGTCCAATGGGCTTGAAAGAATTGACCAGCTACAAGTATGTGGTTACTGGTGACGGACAGATAAGGGAGTAAAAAATGAAGATTGGATTTATTGGTTTGGGAAATATGGGAGCTAGCTTGGCCAAGGCTGTTTTGCAGGCCAAGACGGGTGATGACCTTCTCCTTGCCAATCGCAGTCAAGCCAAGGTGGATGCTTTCATTGCCGACTTTGGCGGTCAAGCTTCTAGCAATGAAGAAATCTTTGCAGAAGCAGATGTGATTTTTCTAGGAGTCAAGCCTGCTCAATTTTCTGAACTGCTTTCTCAATACCAGACTATCCTTAAAAAAAGAGAAAGTCTTCTTTTGATTTCCATGGCAGCTGGATTGACTTTAGAAAAACTAGCAAGTCTTATCCCAAATCAACACAGAATTATTCGTATGATGCCCAATACCCCTGCTTCTATTGGTCAAGGAGTGATTAGTTATGCATTGTCTCCTAATTGCAGGGCTGAGGACAGTGAGCTCTTTTGTCAGCTTTTAACTAAGGCTGGTCTCTTGGTTGAACTGGGAGAAGGATTAATCGACGCGGCGACAGGTCTTGCAGGTTGTGGACCAGCCTTTGTCTATCTCTTTATCGAGGCCTTGGCAGATGCAGGCGTTCAGACTGGATTGCCAAGAGAAACGGCCTTGAAAATGGCGGCTCAAACTGTGGTTGGAGCTGGTCAATTGGTCCTAGAAAGCCAGCAACATCCTGGGGTCTTGAAAGACCAAGTCTGCAGCCCAGGAGGTTCGACTATTGCTGGTGTAGCGAGCTTAGAAGCGCATGCTTTTCGAGGCACAGTCATGGAAGCAGTTGGTCAAGCTTATAAACAAACACAAGAACTAGGTAAATAAGAGGTGGCCTTGACTGCCTCTTTTATGGTGCTTGAAATGAGAAGACAAAAAGATTGTCACAAACCCCCATTTTTTTGATAGAATAGAAGTAGTAAAAAAGAAATGAGTTAGACATGTCAAAAGGATTTTTAGTCTCTCTTGAGGGACCAGAGGGAGCAGGCAAGACCAGTGTTTTAGAGGCTTTACTCCCAATTTTAGAGGAAAAAGGAGTAGAGGTGCTGACGACCCGTGAACCTGGCGGAGTCTTGATTGGGGAGAAGATTCGTCAAGTGATTTTGGATCCAAGTCATACTCAGATGGATGCGAAGACAGAACTCCTTCTCTATATTGCCAGTCGCAGACAGCATTTGGTGGAAAAAGTTCTTCCAGCCCTTGAAGCTGGCAAGTTGGTCATTATGGATCGTTTTATCGATAGTTCTGTTGCCTATCAAGGATTTGGTCGTGGTTTGGACATTGATGCCATTAATTGGCTCAATCAGTTTGCGACAGATGGCCTCAAACCTGATTTGACACTTTATTTTGACATCGAAGTGGAAGAGGGACTGGCTCGCATTGCTGCTAATAGCAATCGCGAGGTTAACCGTTTGGACTTGGAAGGTTTGGACTTGCATAAAAAAGTTCGTCAAGGCTACCTTTCTCTTCTGGACAAAGAAGGAAAACGTATTGTCAAGATTGATGCCAGTCTCCCCTTGAACCAAGTTGTGGAAATTACCAAGGATGTCTTGTTTGATAGAATGGGCTTGGCTAAATGAAACAAGAAGAATTAAAGGCTTGGCAACCAGACCAGTTTGACCGCTTTGTCCGTATCCTAGAACAAGACCAGCTCAATCATGCCTATCTCTTTTCAGGTTTCTTTGGAAGCTTGGAAATGGCGCAGTTTTTGGCTAAGAGCCTCTTTTGTACGGATAAAGTAGGCGTTTTACCGTGTGAGAAATGCCGAAACTGCAAGCTGATTGAACAGGACGAGTTTCCCGATGTCACCTTGATTAAGCCAGTCAATCAGGTCATCAAGACAGAACGGATTCGTGAATTGGTGGGACAATTTTCTCAAGCAGGGATTGAAAGCCAGCAACAGGTTTTTATTATTGAGCAAGCTGAGAAGATGCATCCTAACGCAGCTAATTCTCTGCTCAAGGTCATCGAAGAACCCCAGAGTGAGGTTTATATTTTCTTCTTGACCAGAGATGAGGAGAAGATTTTACCGACAATTCGAAGTCGGACCCAGATTTTCCACTTTAAAAAACAAGAAGAGAAGCTGATATTGCTCTTAGAACAAATGGGACTGGTTAAGAAAAAAGCGACTCTCCTAGCCCAGTTTAGTCAATCGCGAGCTGAAGCAGAGAAGTTAGCCAATCAGGCAAGTTTTTGGACCTTGGTTGATGAAAGTGAACGCCTGCTGACTTGGTTAGTGGCTAAGAAAAAAGAAAGTTATTTGCAAGTTGCCAAACTAGCTAGCTTGGCAGATGATAAGGAAAAACAAGATCAGGTTTTACGGATTCTTGAAGTCCTCTGTGGGCAGGATCTCCTGCAAGCAAGAGTAAGAGTGATTCTACAAGATTTGCTAGAAGCTAGAAAAATGTGGCAAGCTAATGTCAGCTTTCAAAATGCCATGGAATACCTGGTCTTGAAAGAAATATAAACTCAAAGATGAATGATAAAGAAAGGAAAGGGCTGTTTTATGGACAAAAAAGAATTATTTGACGCGCTAGATGATTTTTCCCAACAGTTATTGGTAACCTTGGCCGATGTGGAAGCCATCAAGAAAAATCTCAAGAGCCTGGTAGAGGAAAATACAGCTCTTCGCTTGGAAAATAGTAAGTTGCGAGAACGCTTGGGTGAGGTGGAAGCAGATGCTCCCGTCAAGGCTAAGCATGTTCGTGAAAGTGTCCGTCGAATTTATAAAGATGGTTTTCACGTATGTAATGATTTTTATGGACAACGTCGAGAGCAGGACGAGGAATGTATGTTCTGTGACGAGTTGTTATACAGGGAGTAAGCATGCAGATTCAAAAAAGTTTTAAGGGGCAGTCTCCCTATGGCAAGCTGTATCTAGTGGCAACGCCGATTGGCAATCTAGATGATATGACCTTTCGTGCTATCCAGACCTTAAAAGAAGTAGATTGGATTGCAGCTGAGGACACGCGCAATACAGGGCTTTTGCTCAAGCATTTTGACATTTCTACTAAGCAGATTAGTTTTCATGAGCACAATGCCAAGGAAAAGATTCCTGATTTGATTGGTTTCCTGAAAGCAGGACAAAGTATTGCTCAGGTATCCGATGCGGGTCTGCCTAGTATCTCGGACCCTGGTCATGATTTGGTCAAGGCAGCTATTGAGGAAGAGATTACAGTTGTCACAGTTCCAGGTGCCTCTGCAGGGATTTCTGCCTTGATTGCCAGTGGTTTAGCACCACAGCCACATATCTTTTACGGCTTTTTACCGAGAAAATCAGGTCAGCAAAAGCAATTTTTCGACTTGAAAAAAGACTATCCAGAAACTCAGATTTTCTATGAATCGCCTCATCGTGTGGCAGATACA
Organism: Streptococcus mitis; assembly: GCF_009496205.1. Classification (GTDB taxonomy): domain Bacteria; phylum Bacillota; class Bacilli; order Lactobacillales; family Streptococcaceae; genus Streptococcus; species Streptococcus mitis_BN. The sequence goes on along the minus strand of NZ_WIJO01000021.1, from coordinate 23,227 downwards.
TTGAAAAATATGCTAGAAGTCTACGGTGAACGCTCGGTAGTCTTGGTAAGAGAATTGACCAAAATCTATGAAGAATACCAACGAGGAAAGATTTCTGAATTGCTAGAAAGCATCGCAGAAACGCCACTAAAGGGAGAATGCCTTCTCATCGTTGAAGGTGCCAGTCAGGATGTGGAAGAAAAAGACGAGGAGGACTTGTTCTTAGAAATCCAAGCCCGTATCCAGCAAGGCATGAAGAAAAATCAAGCCATAAAGGAAGTCGCAAAGATTTACCAGTGGAATAAAAGCCAGCTCTACGCTGCCTACCACGAATGGGAAGAAAATCAATAAAGGGAGACAGAATGTAATAATTCTGTCTGTTTCTGTTTAACTTAATTAGTGATGATAATATTCGGAGTCTAAATCATAGAATTGATTGAGTAGTGAATAAATAAAAACAATGTTCATTCAGTTTATGTTAAATATATATGATGTACTCTATTAGAATTATTTTTAAGTACGCAGTATGGTATAATTATATATGAGAAAATAGTGTGGAGTTTATCAGTTGAAAAAATATAACATTGTAGATTTATTTTCAGGAGCAGGTGGTCTATCTTATGGATTCGAGATGGCTGGATTTAATGTTCTATTAGGAATTGATAATGACGAAAAAGCCTTAGAAACCTTTCAAAAAAATCATCAGAATTCAGAAATATTATGTGGAGATATTGCGAATATATCTTATGAGGAAGATATAAAACCAATAATTGGAGAACAAAAAGTTGACATAATTGTAGGTGGTCCCCCTTGTCAGGGGATGTCGCTTTCTGGACCTAGAAAATTTGATGATCCAAGGAACAAACTTTATTTGTCTTATATTCGATTGGTTCGAGAAATACAGCCAATTGCTTTTGTCATTGAAAATGTGATTGGGATTGTTAGTTTGTTTAAAGGGCAAATAAAAGATACTATCATAGAAGAGTTTTCGAAAATGGGTTATAAGGTTCAGTTTAAAGTGTTACTGGCCTCTGACTATGGAGTTCCTCAAAATAGAAAGCGTGTTATTTTTGTGGGGACGAGGAATGATGGATTTGAATATCCTGATGCACTGGGAACAATCATTACAACAGAGATGGCAATTTCTGATTTGCCAACATTAGAAAATGAACTTGGCGAGATAGCAATGTCTTATGTTTCAGAACCACAAAATGACTATCAAAAATTAATGCGAAAACGTTCAAATGTGGTTTTGAACCACGTTGCAGCCAAGCATTCAGAAAAAGTGACAAGTACAATTGCCCTTGTCCCTGACGGTGGAAATTATAAAAATCTCCCAGAGGAATTACGAGAAACAAGAAAATTTAATGTCGCTTGGACACGATTTGCTAGTTGGAAGCCAGCTCCTACGATTGATACGGGGCATAGACATCATTTCCACTATAAGTATAATCGTGTGCCAACAGTGAGGGAATCTGCTCGTCTACAATCTTTTCCAGATGAGTTTATCTTTTACGGAAGTAAAACACAGCAATTTAGACAAGTTGGTAATGCTGTTCCTCCTTTAATGGCTCAGCAGATTGCAAACAATTTACTGAAATATTTAAAAAATAACGAAGAGTAACTATGTATCAAGTTCCAGAGAAATATTATTTTAGACTACATCACCCAAGACCTCGTTTTAAAAATGATGTCGAAAATGTACTTGTTTATATGGCAACGAATATTTCTTATTTGGGAATATTGCCTAAAAAGGAATTTAGTCAGCAACTAAATGACATTATCAAACAATATGCAGGAAATGCAGATAAAACAGAGAAAACAATCAATAACTGGCGAACAGAGATTTCTTCTTTGTTTGGGATGATGATTGAGAAAGAAGGCTTTGTCTATTCAGGAAATAGGGCTAAGGAATTGACTGAAGACCAAGACCTTATTCGCTTTTTTAAAACCTTTTTGTATAATTTTGAATATCCTGGTGGGCATCTAAAAGATAACGAGATTGTTAAACTTTGTCAAATCGGAGTTCAATTTAAGCCAGCTCAGTATCTACTGGAACTATTTACAGAAGCCTCACAAGCTGAAGAAAAAACTATTTACCTCACCGATGAAGAAGTCGCCCATTGTATCTTTAATGATTTGAGATGTACTCGTGATAGAGAGCCTGTTTTGGAAAGATGGAATCGTATCAAAGAGAATAGAGCGTCTAAAGTAGCTTACGATACTAAAGGAGATGTTATTAGATATGCCAAAGATATTTTAGACTATATGGTTATAGCGAGTTTGCTAACTGTTCAAGGTGGTAGGTATAAAATAAATTCTGTGGAAGAGCAAGCAATAAATGACTTTTTGCAATCAGATGCTACCTTTGATGGTTATGCTCAATTTATTGGAAATGCTTCGACAATAATTGAAGATGTTCGAAATTTTAGAAGTGCTTGGTTCGAATATGTCAATCGTGATTTAGGAGATATTGATTTTAGGACAAACTTTAATCTCTACCTTCCAAGTGATATTGATTTTACTGAGGAGAAAACAGATATTATCGGACATCTAACTGAACACATCGAATATAGCGAGAAAATTTCTACCGCTGTTGTAGGGAGTTCGGGAGAAGCTATTGTCATCAATCATGAAAAACAAAAATTACGAGAACACGGGCAAGAACAGTTGCTCCATCTGGTGAATTTTATTCCAACACAGTTTGGTGTTGGCTACGATGTTCAATCTTTTGAGTGTGATGATTCTGAGCTGAGAAAATATATTGAAGTCAAAACAACTGTCAGCAATGCTTCTATTACTTTTAATTCGTTTCATATCACACCAAACGAATGGCGAACTGCTAAATCTGTGCGTGATAGATACTATATTTATCGTTTGCAGATTTCTAAACATAGCAAAAAATTGTTTATCATCAAGAATTTGTATGAATTAGTCAAAAATGAGAAGATGCTTCTGATTGAGAGAAAAGATGGATATGATGTCCGTTTTTCATCGTCAGTTGTCTTTGAGGAGAATTTAATTTGAAGAAACTAAAAATTGCCTCTCTTTTTAGTGGAGGGGGTGGAACGGATATTGGTTTTGCTGGTGGATTTGATTTTTTAGGTAAACATTATGCCGACAATCAAATTGAGATTGTCTATGCAAATGATATTGAAGATAGTGCTAATAAAATGTTTGAAAAGAATTTTGGTGTTATTCCAGACAATCGAAATATCCGAGAAATAAAATCAGATGAAATCCCGTCTTTCGATATTTTAACAGGAGGTTTTCCTTGTCAATCATTTTCTGTTAGTGCTCAAAATCCGAAACGCTTAGGAATAAAAGATGAAAAAGGGACACTGTTTTTTGAGATGGTGCGGGTGCTAAAAGCTCATCAACCAAAAGCATTTTTTGCCGAAAATGTTAAGGGAATTTTGTCTGCAAACAATAAAGAAGCTTTTCCTCTAATTATTGAAGAGTTCGAAAAAGCTGGCTATAATGTTTCTTATAAACTTTGCGTAGCCACCAAATACGGCGTTCCGCAAAAGAGAGAGCGTGTGTTTATTGTTGGTATTCGAAAGGATTTGAATTTTACTTTTGAATTTCCTGAAGAGCCTATTCAGAATGTAGAAGATTATACACCACTAAAAATAATTCTTCAGCAAGATATTGATGAAAAGTATTATTTTAGTGAGAGGGCTGTGCAAGGAATGCTAAATAGTAAATCTGGCAAAAAAATGAATAAAGGACGAGCACAAGACATTGAACAGCCGAGTAATACGGTTAGTTCTCACTTAGCAAAAGTATCCTTAAATAGCACTGACCCTGTTTTGTTAGAAAATGGACGTTACCGTCGCTATACTCCAAGAGAGGTTGCACGTATTCAGTCGTTTCCAGAAAACTATGAATTGCTTGGTTCAGAAGGTGCTCAATATAGAATGCTGGGGAATGCTATTCCACCAGTAATGATGTGGTATATTGCTGAAAAGTTAGTGTCAGATTTACGAAATAGTGATGTAATTGCAAAGCAACAGAAACTCGAAGAAAGTTTTGGTCAACTGGATTTGTTTGAAGCGAGTTGATGTTTTAAATCTAGGGAACTTGATATGGAATTAAATTTTCAAGATAAGAGTTTTATAAAAGTATTTTTTAATAGTGACGGTTATGTATTAAATTTTTCTAACTCTACTTTTGCTAATTTTACTTTTAATTCAGTAGGAGTAAATATTCAAGAGAAATATGGAGGTTCAAAAGGGAAAGCTTTACAGGCTTTTGTAGATAACGAACCAGATGAACTGGTTTTAAAATTGGCTTTAGATTTACTTAGATATTATGAAGACCTTCCTGACTCATATTACGAGAAAACTGAAGAGAGGAACTCTCAGGCATTCAAATTGAAAGAGAGACTTTCGAAATATGAAGTCTCACAAATGGCCTACTTAAATAATGTTGCTGAATCTTTATCTGACTATTTTGATAGCGACTATATAGATAAGCAAATGGGGATTATGAATGAAATGATTTCTCGCTCTCCAGCGGACGCTATTGGAAAAGCTAAGGAATTGTTGGAATCATGTTTTAAACATATTTTAGACCATGAAAAAATTGAGTATTCTAATTCTAATGATATTGCAACTTTGCAAAAGAAAGTCTTTAAATTTTTAAACTTGGATTCTAATGAAAATATTTCAGCAAAAAATAATCAAGATGTGAAGCTGGTTCTAAGTGGTTTGAATCAAATTATCAAGGGTATTAACAGTCTTAGAAATGATAAAGGCGATGGTCATGGTAAGGGAGCTAACTTTATAGAATTGCCACCAAGGTATGCTTCAGTTGTTGTAGGATCTGCATTAACGGTAGTGTCATTTGTTTGGGAAACATACCAAGATAAGCAAAAATAGTAAGGAGGAGGTTTAATGTCGAAAAATCAAGAAAAATTACACTTTCAACTTAAAAAATTTATAGTAAATGTAGGTTGGACTCACAAAATTCATGCGGTTAGAATTGACGAGTTAGAAAGCTATATTCGATGGTTTAGAATAGCAACAATAATCATTTCTGGAGTTGTCTCTTCTGGCTTAGTTGGAATACTTTGGTTTGATGAATATTGGATAAAGCTTGTTACAGCATTTTTATCATTAGTCACTACAATAATTTTTAGCATCACCAAGGAGTTTAACTTTGAGGAACGACTAGCTTTGGAGAGGAAATCTGTTGATGAGCTTTGGAATCTTAGAGTGTTAGCTGAAATTCTTTTATCTGAGGTGGTTTACAATGGAAAACCATCCAGTGAAATCCAAGAATTTTTCGAAGAATTAAAATTTCGAAGAGATGCTACTTATAGTCAACTTTCTAATGCTTCTCCCAAAAATGTATCCAAGGCTTCAAAACTAATAAAATCGAGAAAAGATAATGATTATGAGGAGGATTATAGATACTTTATTCCAAAAGAATTGATGGAAATTAAGGAGGAAGAGTAATGTCTTTATCTAATGATTTTAAAGAATTTTGCGAAGACGAACTCCCCATGACGGATGAGGAATGGGAAAAATGGAAGAATAGATTAAAAGAGATTACGAAACGACTTAATCGAAAATACTATCCCTTAGATGAGCTTGAAGATGAAGAAATTGACAATGGTTTGATTGTTGGTAGTGTGGGGAGAACGACGGCTGTTCGAAATGTTAGTGATTTTGATTATATTTTTTCACTACCCTCAGAAGTGTATAGACGATTTGATTCTTATGAGGGTAATGGTCAATCAGCACTTCTACAGGAAATAAAAAACGAATTACTAAAAAGATACCCAAATACAAAAATAAAAGGAGACGGACAGGTCGTTGTTATTGATTTTTCGGATGGTGGAAAAATTGAGTTAGTTCCAGCTTTCGAACAATCTGATGGTAATTTTAAATATCCTGATTCTCGTAACGGAGGCTCTTGGAAAACTACTAAACCAAAGCCTGAAATTGAAAAATGTAAATCTTTAAATTCGAATTTTAATAATCACTTCTCTAACTTAACAAGGCTCATACGACGATGGAAAAATCATATGGGCTTTTCATTTAAGGGGCTGTTGATAGATGCTTTGATATCTGATTTTATTGATGATAAAGGTATTTCTGAAATATATTACTCTGATTATAATATTCTCTTGAAAGATATTTTTGAATACTTTTCAAGTCAAGATAAAAATAGAGAGTATTGGTATGCTTTAGGTAGTAATCAAAAGATTTATAATAATGATGGAGCAAAATTTATCAATAAAGCTAAGCAGGCTCTCAAGAAAATAGAAGACGCTTCAGAAGAGAAACTTACTGAAGTTTATAGACAGCTATTTGGTAGAAAATTCGCTCAATCCACTTCTACCACAAATCGAGCTTCGAATGAAGAATTTATTGATGAATTGTTTAGTATTGATATCCGATATAATATTGTTTTGGAGTGTGAAATTACTCAGGATGGTTTTCGAAAAGCACTTCTTTCAGACTTTTTAAAGAATAGATTTAAGATTAAAAATAGAAAATCTCTTGATTTTGAAATTATACAATCAGATATTCCAGATAATCTTTTGTCTGATGTTAAATATTATTGGAAAGTAAGAAATATTGGAGCTGAGGCGATTAGAAGAAATTGTGAGCGTGGTGCTATTTTTTCAGGTAAAATAAAACATCACGAAGATTCTCAGTTTAAAGGAGACCACTATGTTGAATGTTATGCTGTTTTAGATAATACGGTTATAGCAAGAGATAGAATAACAGTCCCTATCGATCCGTTACGTGGAAAAGATTTTATAGAGTAGCATATAATTGATTTTTAATTGGAATACTCACTATCTCTTTACATCAAGAAAATGACTAAACAGGGAAGTTTGCCTTCTTCCCTTTTTTTGTTATACTAGTAGAAGAAAAAATTAGAAAGATTTGTGGGAGTGAAAAAGTCCTGTGGACTTTTTCAGCCTGAGCCAAGAAATTCGAAAGCGAAGTAAGTCCTGTGGACTTTTTCAGCCTGAGCCTAGAAATTCTAAAGCGAGTAAGCTCGATTGGCTTTTTCAATGTGAACCTTGTCTTCACACTCCCAAAGAGGTATTAGTGTCGTGTCTCAATCTTATATCAATGTTATCGGTGCTGGTTTGGCAGGTTCTGAAGCAGCCTACCAAATTGCAGAGCGTGGTATTCCAGTTAAACTTTATGAAATGCGTGGTGTCAAGTCAACACCCCAGCACAAAACAGACAATTTTGCTGAGTTGGTTTGTTCCAATTCTCTACGTGGAGATGCTTTGACAAATGCAGTGGGGCTTCTTAAGGAAGAAATGCGTCGCTTGGGTTCAGTTATATTGGAATCTGCTGAAGCAACCCGTGTTCCTGCAGGAGGAGCTCTTGCGGTGGACCGTGATGGTTTCTCCCAAATGGTGACCGAAAAAGTAGCCAACCACCCCTTGATTGAAGTGGTGCGTGATGAAATTACAGAATTGCCGACGGATGTTATTACGGTTGTCGCTACTGGTCCCTTGACCAGCGATGCTCTGGCTGAAAAGATTCATGCTCTTAATGACGGCGATGGTTTCTATTTCTACGATGCGGCAGCGCCCATTATCGACGTCAATACCATCGATATGAGCAAGGTCTATCTCAAATCTCGTTATGACAAGGGAGAAGCGGCCTATCTCAACGCTCCCATGACCAAGCAGGAGTTTATGGATTTCCATGAAGCCTTGGTCAATGCGGAAGAAGCACCGCTCAATTCTTTTGAAAAAGAAAAGTACTTTGAAGGCTGTATGCCTATCGAAGTCATGGCTAAACGTGGTATTAAAACCATGCTTTATGGTCCTATGAAGCCAGTGGGTCTTGAGTATCCGGACGACTACACAGGCCCTCGTGATGGCGAATTCAAAACACCTTATGCGGTGGTTCAGCTTCGTCAGGACAATGCGGCTGGTAGTCTCTACAATATCGTTGGTTTCCAAACCCATCTCAAATGGGGAGAACAAAAGCGAGTCTTTCAAATGATTCCAGGTCTTGAAAATGCTGAGTTTGTACGTTATGGTGTCATGCACCGCAATTCTTATATGGATTCACCAAATCTTCTTGAGCAGACTTACCGTTCTAAGAAACAACCAAATCTCTTCTTTGCTGGTCAGATGACGGGCGTGGAAGGCTATGTAGAGTCAGCAGCGTCAGGATTAGTTGCGGGAATTAACGCGGCTCGTCTTTTCAAGGGAGAAAGCGAGGCTATTTTCCCAGAGACGACAGCGATTGGAAGCTTAGCTCATTACATCACCCATGCGGACAGCAAACATTTCCAACCGATGAATGTCAATTTTGGAATTATCAAGGAGTTAGAAGGCGAACGTATCCGTGATAAGAAGGCTCGTTATGAAAAAATTGCAGAGCGTGCCCTTAGTGATTTAGAGGAATTTTTAACGGTCTAATTTTTTTGAAAGAATTGCTCATGGTACTATAAAAATCTTAGAAATTGTGATAAAATAGGTAGGATAAAAAAAGGAGAGTGAAAATGGCGAATCCCAAGTATAAACGTATTTTAATCAAGTTATCAGGTGAAGCCCTTGCCGGTGAACGTGGCGTAGGGATTGATATCCAAACAGTTCAAACAATCGCAAAAGAGATTCAAGAAGTTCATAGCTTAGGTATCGAAATTGCCCTTGTTATCGGTGGAGGAAATCTCTGGCGTGGAGAACCTGCTGCTGAAGCAGGTATGGACCGCGTTCAGGCAGATTACACAGGAATGCTTGGGACTGTTATGAATGCTCTTGTGATGGCAGATTCATTGCAACAAGTTGGTGTCGATACGCGTGTACAAACAGCTATTGCCATGCAACAAGTGGCAGAGCCTTACGTACGTGGACGTGCCCTTCGTCATCTTGAAAAAGGCCGTATCGTTATCTTTGGTGCCGGAATTGGTTCACCTTACTTCTCAACAGATACAACAGCGGCCCTTCGTGCAGCTGAAATCGAAGCAGATGCTATTCTTATGGCTAAAAACGGTGTCGATGGTGTTTACAATGCCGATCCTAAGAAAGACAAGACAGCCGTTAAGTTTGAAGAATTGACCCACCGTGACGTTATCAATAAAGGTCTGCGTATCATGGATTCAACAGCTTCAACCCTCTCAATGGACAACGACATTGACTTGGTTGTCTTTAATATGAACCAACCAGGCAACATTAAACGTGTCGTATTTGGTGAAAATATCGGAACAACAGTTTCAAATAATATCGAAGAAAAGGAATAAGAAAGATTATGGCTAACGCAATTATTGAAAAAGCTAAAGAGAGAATGACCCAGTCTCACCAATCACTTGCTCGTGAATTTGGTGGTATCCGTGCAGGTCGTGCCAATGCAAGCTTGCTTGATCGTGTACATGTAGAATACTATGGAGTAGAAACTCCTCTTAACCAAATCGCTTCAATTACCATTCCAGAAGCGCGTGTTTTGCTGGTAACACCATTTGACAAGTCTTCATTGAAAGACATCGAACGTGCCTTGAACGCTTCTGATCTTGGTATTACACCAGCTAACGATGGTTCTGTGATTCGTTTGGTTATTCCAGCTCTTACAGAAGAAACTCGTCGTGACCTTGCTAAAGAAGTGAAGAAGGTCGGTGAGAATGCTAAGGTGGCTGTCCGCAATATCCGTCGCGATGCTATGGACGAAGCTAAGAAACAAGAAAAAGCAAAAGAAATCACTGAAGACGAATTGAAGACTCTTGAAAAAGACATTCAAAAAGTAACAGACGATGCTGTCAAACACATCGACGACATGACTGCCAACAAAGAAAAAGAACTTTTGGAAGTCTAAAAATAAACAGAAAAACTCAGTTGGCATTGCTGGCTGAGTTTTATTCGAAAGAAGGAAATATGAATACAAATCTTGCAAGTTTTATCGTTGGACTGATCATCGATGAAAATGACCGTTTTTACTTTGTGCAAAAGGATGGCCAAACCTATGCTCTTGCCAAGGAAGAGGGTCAGCATACAGTAGGGGATACAGTCAAAGGTTTTGCCTACACGGATATGAAGCAAAAATTCCGCCTGACAACCTTAGAAGTGAGTGCCACTCAGGACCAATTTGGTTGGGGTCGTGTCACAGAGGTTCGTAAGGACTTGGGTGTCTTTGTGGATACAGGCCTTCCTGACAAGGAAATCGTTGTATCACTAGATATTCTCCCTGAGCTCAAGGAACTCTGGCCTAAGAAGGGCGACCAACTCTACATCCGTCTTGAAGTGGACAAGAAAGACCGTATCTGGGGACTTTTGGCCTATCAAGAAGACTTCCAACGTCTGGCTCGTCCTGCCTACAACAACATGCAGAATCAAAACTGGCCAGCCATTGTATACCGCCTCAAGCTGTCAGGAACCTTTGTCTACCTACCAGAGAATAACATGCTTGGCTTTATCCATCCTAGCGAACGTTACGCAGAGCCACGATTGGGTCAAGTTCTAGATGCGCGTGTCATTGGTTTCCGTGAAGTGGACCGTACCTTGAACCTCTCCCTCAAACCACGTTCTTTTGAAATGTTGGAAAATGATGCCCAGATGATTTTGAGCTACTTGGAAAGTAATGGGGGGTTCATGACCTTAAATGATAAGTCATCTCCAGACGACATCAAGGCAACCTTTGGCATTTCTAAAGGTCAGTTCAAGAAAGCACTCGGCGGCTTGATGAAGGCTGGTAAAATCAAGCAAGACCAGTTTGGGACAGAGTTGATTTAGGGTGGTTTATGAGAAAATCATTTTACACTTGGCTCATGACCGAGCGCAATCCTAAAAGTAACAGTCCTAAGGCCATCTTAGCAGACCTAGCTTTTGAAGAGTCAGCATTTCCAAAACACACAGATGATTTTGATGAGGTCAGTCGATTTTTGGAGGAACATGCCAGTTTCTCTTTTAACCTAGGTGACTTTGACGCTATCTGGCAAGAATACTTAGAACACTAGCATTTATTCATTGGGTTTGGGCTAGTAATTTCTTCACCCCTTTGCTATAATAAAAAGAAATAAAAGGATTAGAGAGGTTCTTTATTTGAAGGAACATTCAATAGACATTCAACTGAGTCATCCAGATGACCTGTTTCATCTTTTTGGTTCCAATGAACGCCATCTTCGTCTAATGGAAGAAGAACTTGATGTGGTGATCCATGCCCGTACGGAGATTGTCCAAGTTTTGGGAGAAGAGACTGCCTGTGAGGAAGCCCGTCAGGTTATTCAAGCTCTCATGGTCTTGGTGAACCGTGGGATGACCGTTGGTACGCCAGATGTGGTTACTGCGATTAGCATGGTCAAAAACGATGAAATCGACAAGTTTGTTGCCCTTTACGAAGAAGAAATCATCAAGGATAATACTGGGAAGCCTATTCGTGTCAAAACTCTAGGTCAAAAACTTTATGTTGACAGTGTCAAACAGCATGATGTGACCTTTGGAATTGGGCCAGCAGGGACAGGGAAGACCTTCCTTGCAGTGACCTTGGCAGTGACTGCCCTTAAACGTGGGCAAGTCAAGAGGATTATCCTGACTCGTCCAGCGGTGGAAGCAGGAGAGAGTCTAGGTTTTCTTCCGGGTGATCTTAAGGAGAAGGTAGATCCTTACCTTAGACCTGTTTATGATGCCTTGTATCAGATTCTGGGGAAAGACCAAACGACTCGACTCATGGAGCGTGAAATTATCGAGATTGCGCCCCTTGCCTACATGCGTGGACGAACCTTGGATGATGCCTTTGTCATTCTCGATGAGGCGCAAAATACGACTATCATGCAGATGAAGATGTTTTTGACTCGTTTAGGCTTTAATTCTAAGATGATTGTCAATGGAGATATCAGTCAGATTGACCTTCCACGTAACGTCAAGTCCGGTTTGATTGATGCCCAAGAAAAGCTCAAGAACATTCACCAGATTGACTTTGTTCATTTTTCAGCCAAGGATGTGGTTCGCCATCCTGTTGTCGCTCAGATTATCCGAGCTTATGAACCAGCTCCAATTAAAAATGAAGAGCGTGAAGAAGTCCAAGAAGAAACAGAATAGCAAAAAAGAGCAGTTCAGGTGGAATTGCTCTTTCTTTTATCTGATAATTAGATTGTTTATACTAGTTCATCAATTGGAGTATGTTTTTTATCGAGACCTTGGGCTACTGGAAGACTGGTTAAGTAACCTTGATAAGTGGTAACACCTTGACGCAAGCCCTCATCTTCAGCAATTGCTTGCACAAATCCTTTTCCTGCTAAGGATTCGATATAAGGAAGAGTGACATTGGTTAGGGCAATGGTAGAAGTACGGGCAACAGCACCAGGGATGTTAGCAACGGCGTAGTGAAGTACACCATGCTTTTCATAGACGGGTTCATCGTGCGTTGTCACACGGTCAGCTGTTTCGATAACACCACCTTGGTCAACGGCAACATCCACAATGACAGAGCCTGGACGCATTTGCTTGACCATCTCATCTGTCACCAATTTCGGTGCTTTGGCACCAGGAATGAGAACCGCCCCAATCACAACATCCGCTTCTCTCACACTGGCTTCGATGTTGAATGAATTAGACATAAGGGTTTGGATTTGATGACCAAAGACTTCTTCGAGGACTGAAAGACGTTTAGCACTGATATCAAGGATGGTTACTTGAGCACCAAGACCAAGCGCAATTCGAGCAGCATGGGTCCCTACGACACCACCACCGATGATGGTTACTTTCCCTTTAGGTACACCCGGTACACCACCCAGTAGGACGCCAGAACCTCCTGCTTGTTTGGTTAGGAAATGAGCACCGATTTGGACTGCCATACGGCCTGCAACCTCACTCATAGGTATGAGGAGCGGTAACTGACCTTGGGAATCATGGACAGTTTCATAGGCAATCCCTGTTGTTTTTGCCGCTAGCATAGCATCTGCTAATTTAGGCGCAGCGGCCATGTGTAAGTAGGTGAAGAGAAGCAGGTCGTCACGCAAGTACTCATATTCAGAAGGTAATGGTTCTTTTACTTTTACGACTAACTCTGCAGCCCAGGCTTCACCAGCAGTAGCGACAATCTCAGCTCCTTGCTTTTGATAGTCAGCATCAGTAAAGCCAGAACCGAGACCAGCATTTGTTTCGATAAGGACGCGATGACCACGGCCGACCAAGCTATGGACACCAGCAGGTGTGAGGGCAACACGGTTTTCATTATTCTTAATTTCTTTTGGAATTCCGATTAACATAGAGAAAAACTCACTTTCTATTGACGAGTTGTAAATGATTTATCACAATTATCTATAAAATAAGGTGATGATTTCATTCTATATGAAACCGCTTTAAAAATCAAGAAAAACTTGTTGTAACTTCTTTTTTATGCTAGACTGATAGAAAATACTTTTGAATGGTAGAAACGTATGGAATCAATCTTTTTAAAACTAGCTCAGTATCCAATAGTGGAGACAGATCGTTTATTGCTTCGACCTGTAACCTTAGATGATGCGGAAGCTATGTTTGAGTATGCCTCGGATAAGGATAATACACGTTACACTTTTCTAACCAATCAAAGCTTGGAAGAAACCAAGAATAACATTGCTCAGTTCTACTTGGCCAATCCCTTGGGACGCTGGGGAATAGAACTAAAAAGCAATGGCAAATTTATCGGAACCATTGATTTGCACAAGATTGATCCTGTTCTTAAGAAGGCAGCTATTGGCTACATTATCAACCAAAAGTATTGGAATCAAGGATTGACGACAGAAGCCAATCGTGTCGTGATTAAGCTGGCTTTTGAGAAGATTGGAATGAACAAGTTGACCGCACTTCACGATAAAGATAATCCCGCATCTGGAAAGGTCATGGAGAAATCAGGCATGCATTTTTCACATGCAGAAGCTTATGCTTGTATGGACCAGCACGAAGAAGGTCGAATTGTTACAAGAGTTCATTATGTCTTGACCAAGGAAGACTATTTTGCAAATAAATAAGCAGTTGAGAAGAAATTTTCAACTGTTTTTTCTTCCTCTTACGAATAATCTAAGAGAGGAGAAAATATGGAAGCAATTATCGAGAAAATCAAAGAGTATAAAATCATTGTCATCTGTATTGGTCTGGGCTTACTTGTCGGCGGATTTTTCCTGCTAAAGCCAGCTCCACAAACACCTGTCAAGGAAACGAATTTGCAGGCAGAAGTTGCAGCTGTTTCCAAGGATTCGGTATCCGAAAAGGATGTGAAGAAGGAAGAAAAGGAAGAACCTCTTGAACAAGATCTAATCACAGTAGATGTGAAGGGTGCTGTCAAATCGCCAGGGATTTATGACTTGCCAGTAGGTAGTCGGGTCAATGATGCTGTTCAAAAGGCTGGTGGCTTGACAGAGCAAGCAGATAGCAAGTCGCTCAATCTAGCTCAGAAAGTTAGTGATGAGGCTCTGGTTTACGTTCCAACTAAGGGAGAAGAATTAGCTAGTCAACAGGCAGGTTCTGGAGCGCCTTCTTCAACAAGCAAGGACAAGAAGGTCAATCTCAACAAGGCCAGTCTGGAAGAACTCAAGCAGGTCAAGGGATTAGGTGGCAAACGAGCTCAGGATATTATCGACCATCGTGAAACAAATGGCAAGTTCAAGTCAGTAGACGAGCTCAAAAAGGTCTCTGGTATTGGTGCCAAAACCATAGAAAAGTTAAAAGACTATGTTACGGTGGATTAAGAATTTCCCTATTCCACTAATTTACCTGAGTTTTCTATTACTATGGCTTTACTATGCTATTTTCTCAGCATCCTATCTTGCTTTGTTGGGCTTCGTTTTTCTGCTAGTCTGTCTCTTTTTCCAATTTCCTTGGAAATCTGCTAGCAAAGTTCTAGTGATTTGCGGAATCTTTGGTTTCTGGTTTCTGTTTCAAAATTGGCAACAGAGTCGAGCGAGTCAAAATTTGGCGGATTCTATTGAAAGGGTACGGATTCTGCCTGACACTATTAAGGTCAATGGTGATAGCCTATCCTTTCGTGGCAAGTCTGATGGACGCATTTTTCAAGTCTACTATAAACTTCAGTCCGAGGAGGAAAAAGAGAAATTTCAAGTCTTAACAGATCTTTATGAGATAGAACTTGAAGGAAAACTTTCGGAGCCAGAAGGGCAGAGAAATTTTGGTGGCTTTGACTACCAAGCCTATCTGAAGACTCAGGGAATTTACCAGACACTCAATATCAAAAAAATCCAGTCACTTCAAAAGGTTGGCAGTTGGGATATAGGTGAAAACTTGTCCAGTTTACGTCGAAAGGCTGTGGTTTGGATCAAGACGCACTTTCCAGACCCTATGCGCAACTACATGACAGGTCTCTTGATGGGACATCTGGACACCGACTTTGAGGAGATGAATGAGCTTTATTCCAGTCTAGGAATTATCCACCTCTTTGCCTTATCAGGCATGCAGGTAGGTTTTTTCATGGATGGATTTAAGAAACTTCTCTTACGATTGGGCTTGACCCAAGAAAAGTTGAAATGGCTGACCTATCCCTTTTCTCTTATTTATGCAGGGCTAACAGGATTTTCAGCATCAGTCATTCGCAGTCTCTTGCAAAAGTTACTGGCTCAACATGGTGTTAAGGGCTTGGATAATTTTGCCTTGACGGTTCTTGTCCTCTTTATTATCATGCCAAACTTTTTCTTGACAGCAGGAGGAGTCTTGTCCTGCGCTTATGCTTTTATCTTGACCATGACCAGCAAAGAAGGGGATGGACTCAAGGCTGTTGCTAGAGAAAGTCTAGTCATCTCCTTGGGAATATTGCCTATTCTATCCTTCTATTTTGCGGAATTTCAACCTTGGTCCATTCTTTTGACCTTTGTCTTTTCCTTTCTATTTGACTTGGTCTTCTTACCGCTCTTGTCTATCTTATTTCCCCTTTCCTTTCTCTATCCAGTCATTCAGCTGAATTTTATTTTTGAATGGTTGGAGGGAATGATTCGCTTTGTATCACAGGTGGCAAGTAGACCGCTTGTCTTTGGACAACCCAATGCATGGCTTTTAATTTTATTGTTAATTTCCTTGGCTTTAGTCTATGATTTGAGGAAAAACATTAAAAGGCTAGCAGTGTTGAGCTTATTGATTACGGGTCTCTTTTTCTTGATTAAGCATCCACTGGAAAATGAAATTACCATGCTGGATGTGGGGCAAGGCGAAAGTATTTTCCTACGGGATGTAACTGGTAAGACCATTCTCATAGATGTAGGTGGCAAGGCAGAGTCTGATAAGAAAATCGAAAAATGGCAAGAAAAGGCGACGACCAGCAATGCCCAGCGAACCTTGATACCCTATCTTAAAAGTCGAGGAGTGGCCAAGATTGACCAGCTGATTTTGACAAATACGGACAAGGAGCATGTTGGAGATTTGTTGGAGGTGACTAAGGCTTTCCATGTAGGCGAAATTTTAGTGTCCAAAGGCAGTTTGAAACGGAAGGAATTTGTGGCAGAACTACAGGTAACTCAAACTAAGGTGCGCAGTGTGACAGCAGGAGAGAACTTGCCAATTTTTGGAAGTCAGTTAGAAGTCCTATATCCAAGGAAAATTGGAGATGGAGATCATGAAGATTCCCTGGTTTTGTATGGAAAACTCTTGGATAAAAACTTTCTTTTCACCGGAAATTTGGAGGAGAAAGGAGAGAAGGAATTGCTGAGGCAATATCCTGACCTAGAAGTGGATGTTTTGAAAGCTAGCCAACATGGCTCTAAAAAATCATCAAGTTCAGCCTTTCTAGAACAGTTAAAACCAGAGATGACTCTCATTTCAGTTGGAAAGAGCAATAGAATGAAACTCCCCCATCAGGAAACCTTGACCCGACTGGAAACGATTAATAGCAAAGTTTACCGAACTGACCAGCAAGGAGCTATACGCTTTAAGGGGTGGAATAGTTGGAAAATCGAAACGGTTGGTTAATGAGCAGAAACTTTTCAAAAAAATAACTTTTTATCTTGACAAGGGCTAGAAAACTTGGTATCATATAAAAGTTGAGAAAAGCAGAAGTGAGAGCTTCTCGCCTTGTGACATTAAGTTGCCTGGCCCTACGGATGAAAAGTTTCTAAGAAACGCTATCATAACGTGCGGGCTTGTATATTTACGAGTCCGTTATTGTTTTTCTCTAATAAAACAAAAGAGGTGAAAACCATAGCAAAGCAAGACTTATTCATCAATGATGAGATTCGTGTACGTGAAGTTCGCTTGATTGGTCTTGAAGGAGAACAGCTAGGCATCAAGCCACTTAGTGAAGCGCAAGCTTTGGCTGATAACGCTAATGTTGACCTAGTATTGATTCAACCCCAAGCCAAACCGCCTGTTGCAAAAATTATGGACTACGGTAAGTTCAAATTTGAGTACCAGAAGAAGCAAAAAGAACAACGTAAAAAACAAAGTGTTGTTACTGTGAAAGAAGTTCGTCTAAGTCCAACTATTGACAAGGGTGACTTTGATACAAAACTTCGCAATGCACGCAAATTCCTTGAAAAAGGAAATAAAGTTAAGGTATCTATTCGCTTTAAGGGTCGTATGATTACCCATAAAGAGATTGGTGCAAAAGTTTTAGCCGAGTTTGCTGAAGCAACTCAAGATATTGCCATCATCGAACAACGTGCTAAAATGGATGGACGTCAAATGTTCATGCAATTGGCGCCAGCGACTGACAAAAAATAATTGTCAGAAAGTTAAATAAAGGAGAAAAAATCATGCCAAAACAAAAAACACACCGCGCATCAGCTAAACGTTTCAAACGTACAGGTTCTGGTGGACTTAAACGTTTCCGTGCTTACACTTCTCACCGTTTCCACGGAAAAACTAAGAAACAACGTCGTCATCTTCGTAAAGCATCTATGGTGCATTCAGGAGATTACAAACGTATCAAAGCAATGCTTACTCGCTTGAAATAATAGCTTGACTGTAAGTAAACAATTCTAGGAAATATTTGGAGGAAATAAAACATGGCACGTGTTAAAGGTGGCGTTGTATCACGTAAACGTCGTAAACGTATTCTTAAATTAGCAAAAGGTTACTATGGAGCTAAACACATCTTGTTCCGTACTGCAAAAGAACAAGTAATGAACTCTTACTACTATGCATACCGTGACCGTCGTCAGAAAAAACGTGACTTCCGCAAATTGTGGATCACTCGTATCAACGCGGCAGCTCGTATGAACGGACTTTCATACTCACAATTGATGCATGGTTTGAAATTGGCTGAGATCGAAGTTAACCGTAAAATGCTTGCTGACTTGGCTGTTAACGATGCAGCAGCTTTCACAGCTCTTGCAGATGCAGCTAAAGCAAAACTTGGTAAATAATAACAGATAAGACTGGAACAGGATTGTCCCAGTCTTTTTAAAAATAAAGGAGAAAAATATGGCTTCAAAAATGCTACATACTTGCTTGCGAGTAGAAAATCTTGAAAAATCAATCGCATTTTATCAAGATGCTTTTGGATTTAAAGAATTGCGTCGCAGAGATTTTCCAGACCATGCCTTCACGATTGTCTATCTAGGTCTTGAGGGTGATGACTATGAGTTGGAGTTGACTTATAACTACGATCATGGTCCTTATGTGGTTGGAGATGGATTTGCCCATATCGCCCTAAGTACACCTGATCTTGAGGCGCTTCATCAAGAGCACAGTGCCAAAGGTTATGAAGTTACTGAGCCAAATGGCCTACCAGGAACTGCGCCTAACTATTACTTTGTCAAAGACCCTGATGGCTACAAGGTCGAAGTCATTCGTGAAAAATAATCTCGTGAGGTTAAGTAGAATGTTCGTTTTCTACTTGACTTTTTTTAGCTGAAAGAGTATACTAGTAAAAATTTAACCTTTAAGGGGAGTCCAGAGAGACTCACAAGGTGTCAGATAAAAGAATAGTACAATTTTCTAGAGGAGACTTTTTGAGTGTGCTCTCTTCTGTTGTACAATTTTAACTGAGGCCTTGCACTAGCAAGGTCTTTTCTTTATCTGGTCCCCTTAAAATTTAAGGAGGAGAAGTCATGAATCCCACATGTAAGAAACGTTTGGGTGCAATTCGTTTGGAAACCATGAAGGTGGTAGCACAGGAGGAAATCGCGCCAGCAATCTTTGAATTAGTCCTAGAAGGGGAAATGGTTGAAGCTATGCGAGCAGGCCAATTCCTTCATCTGCGTGTGCCTGATGATGCCCATCTTTTGCGTCGTCCTATTTCAATTTCGTCTATTGATAAGGCAAATAAGCAGTGTCATCTTATTTATCGGATTGAGGGAACTGGGACAGCTATTTTTTCAACCTTAAGTCAGGGAGATACTCTTGATGTGATGGGTCCTCAGGGAAATGGTTTTGACTTGTCTGACCTAGATGAGCAGAGCCAGGTTCTCTTAGTTGGAGGTGGGATTGGTGTACCTCCTTTGCTTGAGGTGGCCAAGGAATTACATGCGCGTGGTGTGAAAGTAGTGACAGTCCTTGGTTTTGCTAACAAGGATGCTGTTATCCTTGAAAAGGAATTGGCCCAATATGGTCAGGTTTTTGTAACGACAGATGATGGTTCATATGGCATTAAAGGAAATGTGTCTGTTGTCATCAATGACTTAGACAGTCAGTTTGATGCTGTTTATTCATGTGGGGCGCCTGGCATGATGAAGTATATCAATCAAAACTTTTATGACCACCCAAGAGCCTATCTATCTCTGGAATCTCGTATGGCTTGTGGGATGGGGGCTTGCTATGCCTGTGTCCTAAAAGTGCCAGAAAGCGAGACGGTCAGCCAACGCGTCTGTGAAGATGGTCCTGTTTTCCGAACAGGAACTGTTGTATTATAAGGAGAAAATCATGACTACAAATCGTTTACAAGTTTCTCTACCTGGTTTGGATTTGAAAAATCCGATCATTCCAGCATCAGGCTGTTTTGGTTTTGGACAAGAGTATGCCAAGTACTATGATTTAGACCTTTTAGGTTCTATTATGATCAAGGCGACAACACTTGAACCACGTTTTGGCAATCCAACTCCAAGGGTGGCAGAAACTCCCGCTGGTATGCTCAATGCAATCGGTTTGCAAAATCCGGGTTTGGAAGTTGTTTTGGCCGAAAAGCTAACTTGGCTAGAAAGAGAGTATCCAAATCTTCCTATTATCGCCAATGTAGCTGGTTTTTCAAAACAAGAGTATGCAGCTGTTTCTCATGGGATTTCCAAGGCAGCTAATGTGAAGGCTATTGAGCTCAATATTTCTTGTCCCAACGTAGACCACTGTAATCATGGACTCTTGATTGGTCAAGATCCAGATTTAGCTTATGATGTGGTGAAAGCAGCTGTGGAAGCCTCTGATGTGCCAGTTTATGTCAAATTAACCCCTAGTGTGACCGATATCGTTACTGTCGCAAAGGCAGCAGAGGATGCAGGAGCAAGTGGCTTGACTATGATTAATACTCTGGTTGGAATGCGTTTTGACCTCAAAACCAGAAAACCAATCTTGGCCAATGGAACAGGTGGAATGTCTGGTCCAGCAGTCTTTCCAGTAGCCCTCAAACTTATCCGCCAAGTCGCCCAAACAACAGACCTGCCTATCATTGGAATGGGAGGAGTGGATTCGGCTGAAGCTGCCCTAGAAATGTATCTGGCTGGAGCATCTGCTATAGGAGTTGGAACAGCCAACTTTACCAATCCATATGCCTGTCCTGATATCATCGAAAATCTGCCAAAAGCCATGGACAAATACGGCATTAGTAGTCTAGAAAATCTCAGCAAGGAAGTAAAAACCAGCCTTAGATAAGCTAGACCATCCTTATTGTTAATAAGAAATAGAATTTTCATCATTTTGTAATATTTTCTTCTTTTAACTATGTTAGAATAAAGTTAATTACGAATGATGTAGACGAATATCTACTTAGGGGAGTAAAATGAAGAGAACACTACTTGTAAGCACGGCAGTGCTTGCATTGGCAATTGTGCCCACATCAGTCTTTGCTGAAGATAGTACAACAACGGACCAAAGTCAAACGACGAATAAGAATCAATCTGTGGACAAAAATCAGTCTAAAGATAAAAATCAGACACCAGTATCAGAAGAGAAAAAAGTTGTTGAAAATACAAAGAATGAAACTGAAAAGACGGAAAAAAAGAAAGAACCAGTTGTTGTAAAAGAAAATAATTCTAAACAAGAGGCTATTCCAAATAAAGAAAAAGTTGAAGAAGCTCATAAGAATGGTTGGCAGAAAGAGCATGGGAAATGGCTTTTTTATGAGAATAATCAACCAATCAAAAATTGGAAAAAAATTGCGGGTGTCTGGTATTTATTTGATCAACATGGAATCATGGCCAGCAATACTATTGTTAATGACTATGCTTTTCAAACTAGTGGAGCAATGGTAGAAAATTCCTGGGTAAAAATTGCGGATAAATGGTACTATGCTACAGATTCAGGAAAGATTGTTCGTAATAGATGGGAAAAAATTAGCAATGTTTGGTATTACTTCAAGCAAGATGGAGTTATGGCTAGCAATGTTCTAGTGAACGATTATCTTCTTAATAGTAGTGGAGCAATGGCTCAAAATGCTTGGGTGAAGATTACTGATAAATGGTATTATGCTACAGATTCAGGAAAGAGCCTTCGTAATAAATGGGAAAAGATTAAGGGCACATGGTACTATTTTAACAGTGATGGTGTGATGGCTAGTAATCAGTGGAAAGATGATTACTATCTAAAAAATAGTGGAGCAATGGCTCAGAATGCTTGGGTGAAGATTACTGATAAATGGTATTATGCTACAGATTCAGGAAAAATCCTTCGTAATAAATGGGAAAAGATTAAGGGCACATGGTACTATTTTAACAGTGATGGTGTGATGGCTAGTAATCAGTGGAAAGATGCTTACTATCTAAAGAATAGTGGAGCAATGGCTGAAAAAGAATGGATTTTTGATAAATCTTATAATAGCTGGTTTTACCTAAAATCAGGTGGTGCTTATGCTTCACGTGAATGGATTGGTGCTTATTACCTCAAATCTGGTGGTTATATGGCCAAGAATGAATGGATTTTTGATCCTAACTACAATGCATGGTACTACCTGAAAGAAGATGGAAGTTATGTTACTGGTGGTTTTAATATCAAAAATAAAGAGTATTTCTTCCAGAGTGATGGAAAGTGGATTCAAAGCCCCAAATATTTTAAGGTTAAACCAATCACAGCCTATATTTATAGCGAATCAGGAGATATTTTGAGCTATGTCAATCAGGGAAGTATTGTGACCCATGATGGCTCTAAAAGCAAGGGTAGTCGTCTAGCTGTTTCAATATCAGGCTTGTCTGGTTATATGAATCAAAGTGATTTGGCTTTAGTTGAGGAAGGAAGTGAGTTTATTCCTCACTATACTACTGACGGAAGATTCCTATATCATGAACTGTCTCCATACACTAGTATTCGGGTAGCTCCACATACTTCAGCTATGAAAATTGGTAAGAAGTATTATTCAAAGGATGGAGAACATTTCGATGGGTTTACTATCAAAAATCGTTTCCTTTTCAAGAATTTAACTGAACCAACCAACTATAGTGCGGATGAATTAAATAGAGTTTATTCGATGATGAATATCCGAGACAGCCGTCTTGCTGGTAAAGGAGCAATTTTTAAAGAAGCTGAAAAACGTTATGGTGTCAATGCTCTCTATTTAATGGCTCATAGTGCGCTAGAAAGTGCTTGGGGACGAAGCCAAATTGCTAATGATAAAAATAACTTCTTCGGAATAGCTGCTTACGATACTAGTCCCTATGATTCAGCTAAGAAATTTGATGATGTAGATAAAGGAATTCTTGGTGCGGCCAAGTGGATTCGTGAGAACTATATTGACCGTGGAAGAGATCACCTTGGAAATAAAGCGACAGGAATGAATGTTCGCTATGCATCAGATCCGTACTGGGGTGAAAAAATAGCTAGTATCATGATGAATATCAATAGCCGACTTGGTGGAAAAGATTAAAAGATAAGCAACGATAATGAACTGCCCCCCAAAAGTTAGACAGAAAAAATCTAACTTTTGGGGTGTTTTTATCATGAAATTAACTTATGATGATAAAGTTCAGATCTATGAACTTAGAAAACAAGGATATAGCTTAGAGAAGCTTTCAAATAAATTTGGGATAAACAATTCTAATATTAGGTATATGATTAAATTGATTGATCGTTACGGAATAGAATTCGTCAAAAAAGGAAAAAATCGTTACTATTCTCCTGATTTAAAACAAGAAATGATTCATAAAGTCTTACATGAAGGCTGGACTAAAGATAGAGTTTCTCTTGAATATGGCCTCCCAAGTCGTACGA
>NZ_WIJO01000020.1:0-31980 GCF_009496205.1 Streptococcus mitis | reverse complement strand
ACTAAAGAAGAATATGAACAGTTTGAGAATAATTTTTTTTTAAATAATGATTTGCATTCTTTAAAAGTTAAGTTTATTCTGCGAAAAATAATAGATCAATTAACGACACAATCTTTTAATTACTCTTTTATTCTCGAAGATGAGCGAAGCTGGTATAGACATACTAAAGCATTGGCTGAGTTTAAATTTAAACAACATGATATTAGCAAATTTTTGCGACAACTAGCTTCAAAACCAACGATACTTTCCGATGAGACATTTTTTTTAAAAATTAATTATATAGATTCTCAAACTCAGGTATTTTACGATTTTAGTATAGAATTTTCAGATTATTTAAAAGAATTGGGAATTGATGATGGAAAGTTTAAAAATATCTTGTTGCAACTATCTGAACCAGGAAAAAAAGGTATGTATGATGGAAGAACATATCGTTTTGCAGAGGAATTTTATGATCCTTCTCAAGGAGTTGATGATGCACGAGCCATTGTAGAGAGAGAAAATACAGTTGGTATCATTTTATTTTATCCACACGATTATTCGGAGAATGCTGACCCAAATCACCAGCCGCTACGAAATGGTATTATTGTAACTGTAAATGGCTTTGATGAGTTTATACTATATCCATACTTAGGTTATATTGGTCTACATTCTCACAAACCATCTTATCTCACTGAATTTAAAAAAGAATTGAGTGATCAAAATATCCTAGTTTACGAAGTAGAAGATGAAAATTTATGGAAAGGATGTTTCGAAAAAGATAATAAAGACCTCAAAGATAAAATTTTTGAGGTCTGTAAAAAAGAAATAAAAAGATGGCTTAGTGATATGAAATATAGAAGAAGCTGATAGGAATTTGGGCTGAACTATTGATTTATAAGATTATGAAGTTTAGGAGATGTTGTCTCTTCTTGGGAATATATAGGTTTCCAAATTCTAATGAAAGTTAGCCAAATGAAAATTCTAAAATAATTAGAATATTTATCTTTTTGAATAGGCAGTGACTGGCATCCGAATATTGCAGGATGAGAAAAGCTATTATCAAAACTGGTTAGCCGAGCTGGAGAAGGAATTAACCGAAGGAGTTTAACATGGAAATAGAGATTTCTGATTTCACAGGCTGTAAGATTGCTTTGTTTTGTGGGGATAAGCTCTTGACTATCTTACGCGATGATAAGGCAAACATTCCCTGGCCCAATATGTGGGAACTTCCCGGCGGTGGCCGTGAAGGTGATGAAACTCCTTTTGAGTGCGTGGAGCGTGAAGTTTTTGAGGAACTGGGAGTTCATCTGACTGAGGATTGTCTGCTTTGGAGTAAGGTTTATCCAAGCATGCTTTTTGCGGATAAACAATCTGTATTTCTAGTCGGTCAGTTGACACAGGACCAGTTTGACAGTATCGTATTTGGAGATGAAGGTCAGGCCTATCAGTTGAAGAATGTCGAGGAATTTCTTAGATCCAGTCAAGTTGTACCTCAGTTGCAAGAGAGATTAAAAGATTATTTAAAAGTAAGTGATTAGAAAGGATGGTTCAGTTAAATTTCTAAACTGAACCCGCCCTAAACACTGTACCAAAAAGATAAACTTCTCTTAGATACAAGCGTATTCAGAGAATTTTCTATTTTGGCTTTGTGTTTTACGGGCTTGGTATCTTAATAATGGAAACATGGCAAGAGTTAAAAGTTACAGTTAAGCGTGAGGGGGAGGAGTTGGTTTCCAATCTCTTGATTGAGCTGGGAGCTCAAGGAGTCGCAATCGAAGACAGCATGGACTATGTGGGAAATGTTGACTGTTTTGGTGAAATTTTTCCAGAGGTTGAGCAACAAGAAGAAATCGTGGTAACAGCCTACTATCCTGATACGATTGATGTGGCAGTGGTTGAAGCGGACTTACAGGCTCGCTTAGCAGAATTGACAGATTTTATGGATTTGGGTGAGGTCAAGATGGGGACGACTGCCTTGGCTGAGGAAGACTGGGCAGACAACTGGAAGAAATACTACGAACCAGCTCGAATTACTCATGACTTGACTATAGTGCCGTCTTGGACAGACTATGAGGCGACTGCGGGAGAAAAGATTATCAAGCTGGATCCTGGCATGGCTTTTGGTACTGGGACACATCCAACAACTAAGATGAGCCTCTTTGCCTTGGAGCAGGTCCTTCGTGGTGGTGAAACGGTGCTGGATGTGGGGACAGGATCAGGGGTCCTCTCCATTGCTAGCTCGCTTCTTGGTGCCAAGGAAATTTTCGCCTATGACCTGGATGATGTGGCGGTTCGTGTGGCTCAGGAAAATATTGAGCTCAACCCTGGCATGGAAAACATCCATGTAGCTGCAGGTGACTTGCTCAAGGGTGTTGAGATTGAGGCAGATGTGATTGTGGCTAATATATTGGCGGATATCCTCATTCATCTGACGGAGGATGCCTATCGCTTGGTCAAGGATGAAGGCTATCTCATCATGAGTGGCATTATCAAGGACAAGTGGGACATGGTGCGCGAGTCAGCAGAGTCAGCTGGATTTTTCCTTGAAACCCACATGATTCAAGGGGAATGGAATGCCTGTGTCTTTAAGAAGACCAAGGATATTTCAGGGGTGATTGGAGGCTAGCATGCAGCAGTATTTTGTCAAAGGTAGTGCAATCTCTCCTGTGACCATTGAGGACAAGGAAACCAGCAAGCATATGTTTCAGGTTATGCGCCTGAAAGAAGAGGATGAGGTAACCTTAGTCTTTGATGATGGCATCAAGCGCTTGGCGCGCGTGCTGGATGTGGAAAATCGTCAGTTTGAGTTGGTCCAAGAATTAACTGACAATGTAGAACTACCAATCCAAGTGACCATAGCATCAGGTTTTCCCAAGGGAGACAAGCTGGAGTTCATCACTCAAAAAGTAACAGAACTAGGTGCCAGCCAAATCTGGGCCTTTCCTGCTGACTGGTCAGTAGCCAAATGGGATGGCAAGAAATTGGGCAAAAAGGTTGAAAAACTAGAAAAAATTGCCCTTGGAGCAGCAGAACAAAGCAAGCGTAATATAGTCCCAAGTATCAAGCTTTTTGAGAAAAAAGCAGATTTTCTAGCTCAGTTGGACCAGTTTGACTCTATCGTAGTGGCCTATGAAGAATCAGCAAAAGAAGGAGAAGCAGCTGCTCTCTTGCAAGCAGTTGCTGGTCTTGAAAAAGGAGCCAAATTGCTCTTTATCTTTGGACCAGAAGGCGGTCTCTCACCTGCAGAAATCGAGAGTTTTGAAGCTAAAGGAGCTGTCTTGGCAGGCCTAGGTCCTCGTATTTTGCGAGCAGAAACAGCCCCACTTTACGCCTTATCAGCCCTTAGTGTTTTATTAGAATTAGAGAAATAAGAGGAAGAAAATGGAACAAAAACACCGCTCAGAATTTCCAGAGAAGGAACTTTGGGATTTAACAGCCCTATACCAAGACCGTGAGGATTTCTTGCGTGCAATCGAGAAAGCTCGCGAAGATATCAACCAATTTAGCCGTGACTACAAGGGCAATCTGCATACTTTTGAAGATTTCGAGAAGGCCTTTGCGGAATTGGAACAAATCTACATTCAGATGAGCCATATTGGCAACTATGGTTTTATGCCGCAAACGACAGACTATAGCAATGAAGAATTTGCCAATATTGCCCAAGCTGGGATGGAATTTGAAACAGATGCCAGCGTAGCCTTGACCTTCTTTGACGATGCCTTGGTGGCAGCAGACGAGGAAGTCTTGGACCGATTGGGTGAGCTTCCCCACTTGACGGCAGCTATTCGTCAGGCCAAAATCAAAAAAGCCCACTATCTAGGGGCTGATGTGGAGAAGGCCTTGACCAATCTTGGTGAAGTTTTCTACAGTCCGCAGGATATTTACACTAAAATGCGAGCCGGGGACTTTGAAATGGCTGACTTTGAAGCCCATGGCAAAACCTACAAAAACAGCTTTGTGACCTATGAAAATTTCTACCAAAACCACGAGGACGCTGAGGTTCGTGAGAAATCTTTCCGTTCCTTCTCAGAGGGACTTCGTAAGCACCAAAATACGGCTGCAGCAGCCTATTTAGCCCAAGTTAAGTCTGAAAAACTCTTGGCAGATATGAAGGGCTACGATTCAGTCTTTGATTATCTTCTAGCTGAACAAGAAGTAGACCGTGCTATGTTTGATCGTCAGATCGACCTCATTATGAAGGATTTTGCGCCAGTCGCTCAGAGATACCTCAAGCATGTTGCCAAGGTTAATGCTCTTGAAAAGATGACCTTTGCAGACTGGAAATTGGACTTGGACAGCGCCCTGAATCCTGAAGTGACTATTGAAGACGCCTATGATTTGGTCATGAAGTCGGTAGAACCTTTGGGGCAAGAATATTGTCAGGAAGTTGCTCGCTATCAAGAAGAACGCTGGGTGGACTTTGCTGCCAATAGTGGCAAGGATTCTGGCGGTTATGCGGCGGATCCATATCGTGTGCACCCTTATGTCCTCATGAGCTGGACAGGTCGTTTGAGCGATGTTTATACCTTGATTCATGAAATCGGGCATTCTGGCCAATTCATCTTCTCAGATAATCACCAAAGTTACTTTAACGCTCACATGTCTACTTACTATGTCGAAGCGCCGTCAACCTTCAATGAATTGCTTTTAAGTGATTACTTGGAGCACCAGTCTGACGATCCACGTCAAAAACGCTTCGCTCTTGCCCACCGCTTGACAGATACCTACTTCCATAATTTCATCACCCACCTCTTGGAAGCAGCCTTCCAGCGTAAGGTTTATACATTGATTGAAGAAGGGGAGACTTTCGGAGCAAGCAAACTCAACAGCATTATGAAGGAAGTCTTGACCGATTTCTGGGGAGATACCATTGAAATTGACGATGATGCAGCTTTGACTTGGATGCGCCAAGCTCACTACTACATGGGCTTGTATAGTTACACTTACTCAGCAGGACTAGTCATCTCGACTGCGGGTTACCTCCATCTGAAACATTCAGAAACTGGAGCTGAAGATTGGCTCAATCTCCTCAAATCAGGTGGCAGCAAGACACCACTTGAGTCAGCCATGATTATCGGAGCAGATATTTCAACAGATAAACCACTCCGTGATACTATCCAATTCTTGTCAGACACAGTTGACCAGATTATCGCCTACAGTGCCCAGTTGGGAGAGTAAAGGTATCTGGTGTCGGATTTAAGGACGGTTTATTGATAATATGAATACACAAAAATCACCTGTTTTAGGTGATTTTTTTATACTTTAAAAATTTATTCAAATTTCCCTTTATTGGCTTCATTTGCTGCCTTCATGCTAATTTGTAAAAGGTTGGCGAGATTTTCATTATCCAGGCTAGCTTCTCCATTATTATCCACTTTTATGGCGAGGTAATGAGTGCTGCGATCAAGATAATCCATTCCCTCTAAATCTACGTAATTGTCAGCTTTAAAATCGAGAGCTGCTAATTGATAAACAAATCGAATATTTAGAGCTTTAGCGTAGTCTGTATTTAGAATTTTTTGTTGTTCTTCAATCAAGCCTTGGAAGAAATCTAAATCATTTTGATGATAAGAAGCCTTCACTTCGTATTGGTAGGTGTCTACAGCTGGGGATATAAATTTCAAATAAACCAAGTCACCTTCTACCTTATAATCTTCAAGAGTATAGGCTCCTGCTTTTCCTAGAGCATTGGTATTGACCTTGAAAAACATAGGTGCATAAATTTTGAGAGGATATTTTTCTCCCTTATACTCAAAGATGGTATCATTTGAAAAATTCGGATGGATTTTAGTCAACTCAGGGACTAAATATTCGTTCCAAATCTTATCAAATAATTCTTCTTGATTGCTAGCACCCGATGCTTTCACAACTAGGTCAAGATTTTCTTGATTGACAAAGACGGCATCCACTAATTTGAGGGCTGTTTGAACCTTAGAATCCGAAATTTCCTTTTTCTTTTTTTCAAGATTCTCAGTCGCCTCTTTAGTGCGATCTAAAGTTTTATTAAATTGACTGCCACTGTTGGTTTCAACAAAGGTTCTCTCATAGTTTGTAGGTTCAACTTTGGCATTCCAGTCAAATGAAGCAGCATGACCGGTTACATCTTTCTTATGGTAGGTTGCCATCTCTGTATTTGTTGTATTTTCTGTATTGTTTGTAGCAGTATTTGATGATTTAGATGAACAGCCAACGAGGCCAAATGCTAAAATTGTAACAGTGGTTAGAAAATAAACTCTAAACTTTTTTCTCATGGTAGTCTCCTTTTCCAAAAACGTTTATTGTATATTATCAATTATACCATTCTATTCAATTTTTTGTATGATTTATTAGAAAAATGTTTGATTGACCACTGCATACTTTTAAGAAGTGGGCTTTCTATAAAACTTTCCAATCAATTTTCTTGAAACCCTTTCCTACTTTTGATAGACTAGTATCTGGTTTTTGAAAAAAGGAGAAAGAAAATGAAAAAATTTGTTGCTGAATTAATCGGTACTTTCATGCTTGTGTTCGTTGGGACAGGAGCTGTTGTTTTTGGAAATGGTCTTGATGGCCTTGGTCACCTTGGAATCGCCTTTGCCTTTGGTTTAGCCATCGTGGTTGCTGCTTATTCAATCGGAACTATTTCAGGTGCTCACTTGAACCCAGCGGTTTCGATTGCTATGTTTGTAAACAAACGTTTGTCATCAAAAGACCTTGTCAATTACATCCTTGGACAAGTTGTTGGAGCTTTCATCGCTTCTGGCGCTGTTTTCTTCCTCTTGGCGAACTCAGGGATGTCAACTGCTAGTCTTGGTGAAAATGCCTTGGCAAACGGTGTTACTGTCTTTGGTGGTTTCTTGTTTGAAGTCATCGCAACCTTCTTGTTTGTCTTGGTTATCATGACCGTGACTTCAGAAAGCAAGGGCAATGGAGCGATTGCTGGTTTGGTAATCGGTTTGTCCTTGATGGCCATGATCCTTGTGGGATTGAACATTACTGGACTTTCAGTAAACCCAGCTCGTAGCTTGGCACCTGCTGTCTTGGTAGGTGGTGCAGCCCTTCAACAAGTATGGATTTTCATCCTTGCTCCAATCGTTGGTGGGATTCTTGCAGCCCTTGTTGCTAAAAACTTCCTTGGAACAGAAGAATAATTGAAACTCAAAAAGCCTTGCTCCTCGATTTGAGGAACAGGGCTTTTTCTTATCTGTTTATACTCAATGAAAATCAAAGGGCAAACTAGGAAACTAGCCGCAGGCTGTACTTGAGTACGGCAAGGCGACGTTGACGCGGTTTGAATTTGATTTTCGAAGAGTATTAACGGTTGTCAATTTTCTCTGGATAGAGGTCGTGTTGGAAGAGGCGTTGTTCTGCCAAGCCTTCATACTTAGTTCCTGGCTTACCGTAATTGTAGTAGGGGTCAATTGAGATGCCACCGCGTGGAGTAAATTTTCCCCAAACCTCTAAATAGCGAGGGTCTAGCAATTTGACCAAGTCTTTCCCGATGGTGTTGATACAGTTTTCGTGGAAATCTCCGTGGTTTCGGTAGCTAAAGAGGTAGAGTTTGAGGGATTTTGACTCAACACAGAGCTTGTCAGGAATGTAGGAAATATAAATAGTTGCAAAGTCTGGCTGAGCAGTGATTGGGCAAAGTGAGGTAAATTCAGGACAGTTAAATTTGATGAAATAGTCATTTTCCACATGACGATTGTCAAAGGATTCGAGGACTTCTGGTTGATACTCGAAAATGTAGTTGGTTTCTTTGTTGCCTAGTAGGCTTAGGTTTTTCATTTCTTCTTGTTGTGACATGATTTTTTCTTTCTAATCTTAAACACCACGTTGATTATCGTAGAGGAGGGTATGCAGTTGAGGAAGGACGCGGACATTGCCCCAGCTATCGTCGGCAGCGATGCGTTCCCAGAGTTCTTTGAGACGATCCAATTGGTCTTGGACAATATTACCTGTAGCCTTGGGCTCAGGATTTCCAGCCGATAAGAAGAGGACATCTGGTTGGTAGCGTTCTTGTATGCCTCTGGCAAAGGCCAAATCTGCATCGTCAAAGACAGGGATTTTAAAGGTGACCTTGTCTGGATCCAGTTGGGAAACGATAAAGTCCAAGGTCTCAAAGTTGACTTCCATCTTGGATGAAGGAGGTTTGGGACTCAGAGTGACCTGGTCGATGTCTTTTAACCAATTTTGCCAGCGGGAACCTTGGGTCTCAACAGCCAGAGTGACACCACGTTCCTTGAGTTTAGTGACCAATTCGGCCATGTTGGCTGCTAGGATAGCAGGATTTCCCCCAGACAGGGTGACGTAGTCGTAGCTTCCTAGTTTATCCAAGGCAGCAATGACTTCGTCAGCAGTCATACGAGTTGGCTTTTCAGAACCATCCCAAGTAAAGGCAGAATCGCACCAGTCGCAGTGGTAGTCGCAACCAGCAGTGCGGACAAACATGGTTTTCTGCCCGATTGCACGGCCTTCGCCTTGAAAGGTTGGGCCAAAAATTTCTAGAACTGGTAGTTTGAGGACACGTTCCCTAGTCATCTAACCACTCCCGTCTAAACTCCGCAAAGGCAGTCGGAGTTTCATAGAGGCGAACATATTCCAAACGGAGACCACGTTCGTCTGGCAACTCTTGACTCATGGTTTGGAAAATCCAGTAAACCATATTTTCAGCAGTCGTGTTCATATAAGGCAGAGTCTCATTGAGATAACGATGGTCCAAGTGGGGCTCTAAGTAGTTCTTGTAAATAGCTTTGATGTCTCCGAAATCGTAGGTCATGCCACGCTCATCTAAAAATCCACTAACAGCAATCTGCAGATGATAGGTGTGGCCATGAAGGGATTTGCATTTCCCCTCATAGTGAAAGAGGTGGTGGGCAGCATCGAAAGTGAACTCTTTGGAGACTAGAGTCCGATAAGGATTGTAAACGAGAGATTCTCCAGTTTCCTGTTTGATTTCTTTGGGTGCAAAAAACATTAGGCCTCTCCTTTCTGTGAGAGATAAACATCTAACCCATGTTGACGTAGGTGGCAGGCTGGACAATCTCCACAGCCACTTCCAATAATCCCGTTGTAGCAGGTCAAGGTCTTTTCACGAACATAGTCAAAGGCACCGAGTTGGTCGGCTAATTCCCAAGTTTCAGCCTTGTCCAGCCACATGAGAGGTGTTTGGATAACGAAGTCGTAATCCATGGCAAGGTTGAGGGTAACATTAAGGGATTTGACAAAGACATCTCGACAATCGGGGTAGCCTGAGAAGTCTGTCTCGCAGACACCTGTCACGATATCTTTAATACCTCGTTGCTTAGCAAGAACAGCCGCAAAGGACAGAAAGAGGTGGTTGCGACCGTCAACGAAGGTATTGGGAACCTCTCCCTCTTTTTGCTCAATTTCCAGATCAGAGGTTAGAGCATTTTCAGTGATTTGTCCCAGCAGAGACATATCTAGGATGTGATGGCGAATGCCCTGTTCCTTGGCGATTTCTCTAGCGACTTGAATTTCGAGATGATGACGTTGGCCGTAGGCAAAGGTAACGGCTTCTACCGTTTCATAGTGTTTTTTAGCCCAAAAGAGGCAGGTTGTAGAATCTTGACCGCCACTAAAGACGACCAAGGCTGATTGACGTTTCATAGTACTCCTTCCGAAATGGGAAATGTTCAGAGCACGCAAAAAGCTCCCTTGAGGGAGCTAAAAAATACCAAGTCAAGGTTTTTTTTAGCGATGGCATGTCCCAAACATCGTAATATTCTACATACAGTCTAGCATATTTTTTGAAAAATGGCAAAGGGCAAGAAAAAAGAGACCAAAGAAAGTACTTGGTCTCTAGTGTGATTAGCTCAATTCAGCAACGATGGCCTTGATTTGTTCTGCTGTGTGAACACCAGCAACTTGTTTGACAACTTGGCCGTCTTTTTTGAAGAGAAGGGTTGGGATAGACATGATTCCAAAAGCACGAGCTGTGTTTGGATTTTCATCAACGTCCATTTTAACGATTTTTAAAACATCTTCTGAAAGTTCTTCAGACAATTTGTCCAAGATTGGACCTTGCATACGACATGGACCACACCAAGTTGCCCAGAAGTCTACCAAGACCAAACCGTCTTTTGTTTCTTGTTCGAATGTTGCATCTGTAATTGCTTTTGCCATTGTATTTCTCCTTTTTTAGTTATATTGGCTTAAATCTTGTTTCTTGAGATAGAAGAAGATATCTCCATAAGTCCCATGGTAGTCCAAATCATGACCGTTGTAGGTTAATTTTTGGACAGGATAGTAGTCTGCGACGCCGATAAGGCAAGCTTGTTGCGAACGATCAAAGTCGTCATAAGATTCGAAAGTTACAGTTCTTTCGTTCTTGCTGGCATCTAGATAGGTAATTTCAATCATGTTTAAAACTCCTTTGTTTAATGATGACTTTATTTTACTCCTTGTAAAAGAGAATGTCAAGAAAAATGATTGCGCACGCAACTTTTTTCTAAAATCATCTTAAATCAAGAAATCCAAACTAGTTTCCAAGCTTTCTTCGACAGCCTTTTGTAGCGAGGCCAGTGTCTTTTGACCATCACCTGTCAGGCAGATAAAGCTAGAACGCCTATCTTGATCGCAACACCTGCGACTAAGTAGACCGCAATTTTTAGCTTCTAAGCGAGCCACCATCCGAGAAACAGCGCTCGGGCTCAGATGAAGTTTATCAGGCAAATCAATCTGTCGTAGAGATTTTTCTTGGGCCAAGTCCAGATAGTAGAGTAGGTAAAACTCTTTCAAGGTCAGACTTTGGTCACTCTGCTGGGCAATGGTCTCTTCCAAGAGACTTTCAATTTCTTTCTGACGCCGATTGAAGTCAAACCATTTTTCCAAATAGGTCATAGTATCTCCTTTCTTTTTAGAGTTATAAATAGAAGAAAGTCCATTCACGGACAATCTCTGCATCACAAGATGATTGCGCATGCAATAATTATACTACTTTTCAAGAAGGCTGGCAAGAAAGACGCTGAAATCTTTTATCCTAAATTACGCTGTTTTCACTAGTCTTTAATTGTCTGTATCCCCTTTCCTCTCTAATTTTTAATGACTTTTGTGCATTTCCTTGAAATTTTCTGAAAAAAGAGTAAACTGGTATGCAAGAAGTCTATTTCGTGGAGTTTAGGATGAAATTATATGTTCAATTAATGATTCTCTTTGTGATTTCTCTAATCGGAGAGGGAATTTCCAGTTTCTTTCATTTGCCCATCCCAGGCAGTATTATCGGTTTGATTATTCTTTTTCTAGCCCTACAATTCAAGTGGCTGAGAACTAGGCATGTCAACATGGTGGGGAATTTCTTGCTGGCCAATATGACCATTCTCTTTTTGCCGCCAGCAGTGGGAATCATGGAAAAGTTTGATGTGATTGCTCCCTATCTTTTGCCCATTGTTTTGATTGTCTTTTTTGCAGCAGTCATCAATATTATCCTCATAGCCTTGGTAGTTCAGTTCATCAAACGACGGTTTGAGGGAGATTATGAGAAAGGAGATGCCAAATGAGTGAATTTGTTTCCAATCCCCTGTTTGGGCTTGCCCTGTCTATCCTAGCTTATCTAGTAGGAATGCTGATTTACAGACGTTTTCCCCATCCTTTGACAACGCCCTTGCTTTTGTCAGCTATTTTCATTATCATCTTTCTAAAGGTGACGGGTATTTCTTACCAAGATTACTACCAAGGTGGGGTTTATCTGAACAACTTGATTGTCCCATCGACTGTTGCTCTAGGGATTCCCCTTTATAAGAGTTTTCACTTGATGAAGCACCATGCTCGGAGTATTCTCTTTGGTAGTCTGCTAGCAGTAGTTGTCAATACCTCTTTCACAGCCCTTGTGGCCAAAATCTTTGGCATGGATTTTTTCCTAGCCATTTCTCTCTTTCCCAAGTCAGTAACAACCGCCATGGCAGTGGGAATCACAGAAAAATTGCAAGGTCTGACGACCGTGACCTTGGTGGTTGTAGTGGCAACTGGGATTTTAACCAGTGTCATCGGCCCAACCCTTTTGAAGTGGTTGAAAATTGACGACCCAGTAGCTGTTGGTCTTTCCCTTGGAGGAACAGGCCATGCAGTCGGAACAGGGACAGCCTTTCGATATGGTTCTGTAGCAGGAGCCATGGGTGGCTTGGCTATCGGTGTCACCGGTATTCTCTATGTCTTTGTCAGCCCCATTGTAGCCAGTTTGATATTGAGTTAAAAAGAGGCTGGGACAAAAAGATTTTGATTTTAGGAATTCTTTATTATAAAATTTTAAAATCGATAGATTAGATAAAAAAGCGAACAAAACAGAATTCTAAGTTTCAGATAACTCGTTTTGTTCGCTTTTTATATTTAAGGTTAGACTTTTGTCCCAGCCTCTTTTGATACCGAAAGTTCTATAATGAAGTTAGAAGATTAGAGAAATTTGCCAACATACTTGATAAAATAAAACCTCAAAATACCACTAATTTATGAAGTGAATTTGAATCAAGCTGGTTATTAGCTTTAGGGGTTATTCAAAGTTTAAGAAGAATTCTAATGATAGGATAAATTAAACAGTATCTAATTCCTTCAAATAATTTTCTATCTTCATCAACATTAAAGGATTGTTATAAATCTTACATAACTCTCTTGCTTCTATATAATAATTTTTGACTTGTTCTTTGTCTAGAAATTTGGCTCCAGCATTTCCTACAAGAATAAGTAGAGGAGCCAGTTGGTAGCTTGTCTGTCTTTGTTTACAGAGTTCAATCGTCTCAAGAGCTTCTTGGATGGCTTCGTTATATTTTCCCTTTGATACTAGGTAGTGAGCGTAGTTGTAACGAACTCTGATGTAACCAAATAAAAACTCCTGATGCTCAAAATTTTTTGTCTGATATAACTCCATCAAATGAGAGTAGTTTGCCTCATATTCTTGTTCACGACCCACTAAGGAATAGAAATTAGATAGAGTATTCAACGCCTTTAAATAAATCAGAGTATTTGAAGAGACTTTTAATAATATATTTTCCAATGAAGAAATTGCCTCACACTTACTGTCATATTGATAGAAGTCAATAATAGCTTTAATCCATTCAAGATAAGTTCGGTCTTCTAGTGTTAGAAAAGTACTTCGTTCAATCTCTATTCTATAAATATATTCCAAATTGTCATAATTTCTGTCATCTAATAGTCGAGCAGATAATTGCTTGAAATTAGAGAGATTAGATTTAATTTCAATTTGTTCATTAAAAAAATAATCTAATGGTACTTCAAGTCGTTGTGAGAGTTTGAACAAAAGGTCTGCGGAGGGAATAAAATGCCCTCTCTCAATTTTACTAATCTGGCTTTGTTCACAAATTCCTTCTGCAAGAGTTTGTTGGGAGAGACCTAACTCTTTTCTCTTTACTCTGAATTTCTCAGCGAGTGTATTCATAAAAGATAATAATCCTTCCTATTTGCTTAATTTCATTATAAAATTTTTAGTTCAAAATAGCAAGTTAAAGGAATAAAAAATTCTTTATGGTAATAAACTGGAAAAAAAGTCAAAAATTACATAAAAATGCTTGGCTAAATAAAATATATCTGTTAAAATAAGGATAATGAAAAAGAAAAGGGTTTCACGAATGAAGAAAAATCGTGGAATTCAAAAATTAGCTATATTAGCATTACTATGTGTTTTTACATTTAGTAACTCAATTCCTTACCAACAGTTTATTCAGAAGAATAAACAATTGGAGATTCGAGTGCAATCACAAAAGAAGTCCAATGGTCTTGATGTTGGGAAGGCAGATTAGTAAGTTTATCCTAATAATTAAGACTTTCATGTTTTTTTGCAGTTAAGAAATTTTAGTAATGCCAGACGTGTCTAATACCTAGAATACGATTAGGAACGAAAATAACTGACCAGTATTTTATATTTATTAGTGTTATTAACTATGTTCTAGTTTCTTTGCTGTTGTTACTGGAATTAAAAAAACTTAATGTGCCAAATAAAGTTAATATTTTATTGGCGAGTCTTATTTTTTTAGGGAATAGCTTAACGATTTTATACATGATGTTATAATTTAGATGAGGTGTTAACATGAGAGCCAGATCAATAGTTAATATAAAAAATTTAACCAAGCAGTATGGGGATTTTCAATTGCAAGTCCGTAACTTAGAGATTCCGGAAGGTAAGGTTATTGGACTGATTGGTGAAAACGGAGCTGGTAAATCTACTTTACTGAATCTGATTTTAAATCAACTACAGATTGAGAAGGATAGTATAAGGGTTTTTGAACAAACTTATTCAGAGCATGAGCAAGATATTAAATCGAAACTAGGGGTTGTCTTAGAACAAAACTTTTTTCCAGTTTCATTTTCGGTGGAGCAAGTTGAAAGAATGATGAGCATGATTTATCCTAGTTGGGATAAAAAGTTATTTTACACTTTTATTCAAAAGTTTAACTTACCATCTCAAAAACAGATGAAAGAATTTTCCAGAGGAATGGTGGTGAAACTTAATTTTGCGTCTGCACTCGCTCATCGCCCGAGACTATTAATTGCAGATGAGGCCACAAGTGGCTTGGATCCTATTGTTAGGCGAGAGATCTTATCTATTTTAGAAGAGTATGTTAAAAAAGAGAATATGACCGTAATCTTATCTTCACATATTTTGAGTGACTTAGAACAGGCGGCAGATTATTTTATTTTTATCCATAATGGGGAGATTCTTCTAGAGGGAGACAGAGAAAATTTACTGAACCGATTTATGATTAAAACAGAAATAAAGAACAATATGGATCAAGTAGACATTTATTATAAATTAGAAGAGGGTGATAGTGTTCGATATTTAGTAGTTGTATCTGACAAGAGTAAGGACGAGAGTAATTATGCAACGCTTTGGGAAATTTTATTATTTTTAGTCAAAGGAGAACGAATAAATGAAAGGACTACTATATAAAGATGCGCAACTTATTTTAAATAAAGTAAAGATAATTAATAGAATATTTATTGCCTTAGCCTTATTCTTAATTACAATCTTTGCAAGAGAATCGGGGACAATTTTTTTACTAATAGTGTTACCAATAAGTTTAGCTTCTCTTCCCACAGCTTTAGTTGTATCAGATAGTGAGAATGGTTGGAATCAATTTGTAGGAGTTTTTCCAATTTCAAAATCTAAGATAATTTTAGCGAGGTATCTCTCTTGTATTTCTTTTATTCTTTTGGTAAGTTCTATAGTATTGAGTTTAAGTCTTGCTACCCATGTCATGTTTAATCAATACAGTCTCAATCTACATTTAATTATGGCATTGATTGGAATAATCTTTGGAATCATGTATGTAGCCTTATTGCTTCCTTCCGTATATGCCTTTGGTGCTTTTGGAAATACGATTGTCAATATACTGGTACTATCGTTAGTTATGGGATTAGTGTATGGTCTTCAGAAAACGACTTTCGGCATGATTTTCATTAACTGGATTAGTTCAGCTAATCATTTCCTTCTAGTTATAAGTATCATAATTTTGGCCAGTATCATGATTGGGGTTTCTTTTATACTTTCAACTAAAATCTATTGTAAAATATTTATGAAGTAAAGGAGCAGTGCTATGAATAATAAGAAAATATGTCGTCTAATATCTATATGTTTAGCAATCTTTTCAGCTGTTCTTGCAGTCGTTTTATTTGCATGGGGAGAAAGAGGGCAAGTTTTTATAGCTATGGTACCTCTCTTTTTATCAAAGTTCGTAGATAATATTGGAAAAAATAAATGACGAATGACTGTGCTTGGTAGGTAAAATGAAGTTGGTGTTTTGAGGCTGGGCAAAAACTCAATTAGAGGAGAAAATAAAGCAAATTTTCTAACAATAAAACGCATAATATCAAGGATTTTTAACACTTGATATTATGCGTTTTCTGATTTTAAAGACTTTTTGTCCTATGAGTATGTTATATATCTAGGTAAAAATTATTTAAAAACTATTGCAAATTAACCTTGTTTTTCAAAATATAGTAGGTTCCGAGGTAAAAGATAGCTATGAATATGAGTTCTTCAAAAATTCCTGTACTTGCTCCAATATAGAAATTATCATTAAATCCTGCAAGTGAATTGACATAGAAGTTAGTACTGGTATTGAAGAAAACTCCAATAAATCCTATGACGATTTGGATACCAATGTAGGCTGCAACAGCGAGTGCTGTACGGTATTCATTGAACAGTTGTCCAATGGAAATGGCCAAGTAGATGCAGAGGATTCCAGAAATGGTATTTAGTAGGAAGGATAAGACAGTAAGACTAAAGCCGGTAAAATGTTCTGCAACAAATGACAGAAGAGTAGAAAGTTGAACTTCATCAGAATTTGTTGACAATAAGATAATATAGATACATAGGAGTAAGACAGCAGTGCTAATCAACGACCAGATAAAGGCACCGATTAGTTTGGCTGTGATGATATGGTGTTCAGAAACTGGCAAGGTTAAAGTCAGATAGCCTTGTCGGTCATAGACACTTCCTTTGAATCGTTTAATAATCAAGAAGATAGTTGAAATCACAAGTGTAACCATCAAACCACCAAAGACAGTAGATAGAAAAAAAAGTAGAACAGATAGATTTTTTTCAGGTAGTTTGATTAAGGATTGTGTCTGAATTCCAATAAGAACAGAGAGGAAGAGAACAGCACCATAAAGAGCTAAATACCACTTGTTAACATTTTTAAATTCGTAGCGAACTAAATTCCAAAACATAATAATCTCCTTTGCTTAGGCCTTAAATTCCTGACGGAAGAGTTGGTCAATGGATTCACCTGACTCATAGCGAATATCATCTACATTTCCTTGACGGACGACTTTTCCGTCTTTGAGGAAGACAATTTCATCCAAGATTGGCTCGATATCAGAAATCAAGTGGGTAGAAATCAAAACGGTAGAAGTTGGTGAGTAGTTATTGATAATGGTATTGAGGATATACTCACGGGCTGCTGGGTCCACTCCACCAATAGGTTCGTCCAGAACGTAGAGACGGGCATCACGGCTCATAACCAAAATCAGTTGTACCTTTTCCTTGTTTCCTTTTGATAGTTTCTTGAGACGACTATTTTCATCAATACCTAGGTCTGCAAGTAGATGATGGGCACGTTCCAGATTGAAATCTTTATAGAAGGTCTTGAAGTAGGTTAGGGCTTCTTTGACCTTCATTTGCTCATTGAGATAGGTCGTATCAGGCAAATACGCTACGATGGCCTTGGTTGCTGGACTTGGGTCCATGTCGTTGATAAGGACACGTCCTTGATCTGGTTGTAAGAGGCCATTGATTAGTTTAATCAATGTTGTTTTTCCTGAGCCGTTTGGCCCAAGGAGACCAACAATTTTTCCAGCTGGGATGTCAAGGGAAACATTTTCAAGGGCTGGTGTTGCTCCATAAGATTTGGATACATTTTCAAATGCTAGTAATGACATAGGCTTAAACTCCTTTAATATAATCGCCGACTACGCCTGGTAGTTCTTCTTTTTCATAGCCAAAATGGGTCATGGAGGAAACGAAGTGTTCCAATTCTTCTTCCGATAATTGTTTGCGTGATTGGGCGATTAGCTTCTTATCCTCAGTCACAAATCGTCCAGTTGTGCGCTTGCTGTAGACAAATCCTTCTCGTTCAAGGTCTGACAAGGCTCTTTGGATGGTGTTTGGATTGACACCGGCCTCGCTAGCTAGCTCTCTCACGGTTGGAAGTTGTTGATTGGGTTCCAGTGTATGGGAAACAATCTGAAGCTTGATTTTCTCCATGATCTGTAAATAAATGGGTTTTTTGTTGTCAAATGTCCAGGACATCTTGGTCTCCTTTCTTTTATCCTTTTGTCTTAATTAAATAATACAACAAAACAAAAAACTTGTCAAGCAAAAAAGAAGAATTGTTTTGGGAATCGCTTAAAAAATGGTATAATGAAAAGAAAACGATAAGGAGGGAAAGGATGCGTTGTCCAAAATGTGGGGCTACCAAGTCAAGTGTTATCGATAGTCGCCAAGCAGAAGAAGGGAACACCATTCGTAGAAGACGTGAGTGCGACGAATGCCAGCACCGTTTTACAACCTACGAACGAGTAGAAGAAAGAACCTTAGTGGTTGTTAAAAAAGATGGCACACGGGAACAATTCTCCAGAGATAAAATCTTTAATGGGATTATCCGCTCAGCCCAGAAACGTCCTGTGTCAAGTGATGAAATAAACATGGTAGTCAATCGTATCGAACAGAAACTCCGTGGTCGAAATGAAAATGAAATTCAAAGTGAGGACATTGGTTCACTCGTCATGGAGGAGTTGGCTGAGTTGGATGAGATTACTTATGTGCGTTTTGCCAGTGTCTATCGTAGTTTTAAGGATGTCAGTGAGTTAGAGAGCCTGCTCCAACAAATCACCCAGTCCTCTAAAAAGAAAAAGGAAAGATAAATGAAGCCAATTGACCGTTTTTCTTATCTAAAGAATAATCGGGTGTCGCAAGATACCTCATCTCTGGTACAGTGCTACCTCCCGATTATCGGTCAGGAGGCACTGAGCCTTTATCTTTATACGATTAGTTTTTGGGATAATGGCAGAAAGGAATACCTTTTTTCAAGCATTCTCAATCATCTCAATTTTGGGATGGACAGACTTTTAAAATCTTTGAAAATCCTATCTGCTTTTAATCTCTTGACCCTCTATCAAAAGGGTGATACCTATCAGATAGTTATCCATGCTCCTCTTTCAAGTCAAGATTTCTTGGAGCATCCTGTTTATCGTAGACTTTTAGAGAAAAAGATTGGCGATGCAGCTGTGGAGGATTTGAAAGTTGAAAGTGCTGATGGTGAAGAAATACCTGTCTCACTCAACCAAGTCTTTCCAGACTTGGCAGAACTGGGAAGTCAAGAAGACCTTGGTCTCAAGAAGAAAGTGGCCAATGATTTTGACTTGGACCATTTTCGTCAGCTTATGGCTCGAGATGGGCTTCGCTTTGCGGATGAGCAGTCCGACGTCTTAAACCTCTTTGCCATTGCTGAGGAGAAGAAATGGACTTGGTTTGAAACTTATCAATTGGCCAAGTCAACAGCTGTCTCTCAAGTTATTTCAACCAAACGCATGCGTGAAAAAATTGCTCAAAAACCTGTTTCCTCTGACTTTAGTCCTAAGGAAACGACCATTATAAAAGAAGCCAAAAGTAAAACTGCCCTGCAGTTCTTGGCAGAAATCAAGCAAACACGTAAGGCAAGTATTACCCAAACAGAAAGAGAACTCTTGCAACAGATGGCAGGCTTGGGCTTGCTGGACGAAGTCATCAATATCATTCTCTTATTGACCTTTAATAAGGTGGATTCGGCAAATATCAATGAGAAATATGCCATGAAGGTAGCCAATGACTATGTCTATCAAAAGATTCATTCGGCAGAAGAAGCAGTCCTGCGAATCCGTGAGCGTGGGCAGAAGAGTCAGGCTCAAAAAGGCAGTAAACCGAGTCCTACCAAGTCCAATGTACCCAAGTGGAGCAATCCAGATTATAAGAATGAAACCAGCGAGGAAACTCGTCTGGAACTAGAACGTAAGAAACAAGAACTATTAGCTCGATTAGAAAAAGGAGGAGATTAGATGGAAAGTGTCGGAGACGTACTCAAACGTCAACCTAGCCGTTTTCATTATCAAGATTTGGTCCAGAAAATCATGAAGGATCCTGATGTTGCGGCCTTTATCCAGCAAGAATCCTTGACTCCAGAGGAATTAAATCGCAGTATCTCCAAGTTTAATCAGTACATTACCGAGCGTGACAAGTTTCTCCGTGGGGATACGGATTATATTGCCAAAGGCTACAAGCCGATTTTGGTTATGAATCATGGCTATGCGGACGTTTCTTATGAAGAAACTCCTGAACTAATCGCAGCGGAAAAAGAAGCGGCTATTAAGAACCGTCTCAAGTTAATCAATCTGCCAGCCAGTCTCAAGAAAGCTAGTTTGGCTCAAGTAGATTTGGATGATTTGGAGCGCTTGCCAGTTTTTGAAAAGCTATTAGCCTTCGTGGAGCAATATCCAACTATTCGTAAAGGTCTCTATCTCTATGGAGACTTTGGTGTGGGTAAAAGTTTCATGGTGGCTGCCTTAGCCCATGATTTATCAGAAAAACGTGGTGTTTCATCAACTCTCCTCCACTATCCTAGCTTTGTCATCGATGTCAAAAATGCTATCGGTGATGGCAATGTTAAGACCTTGGTGGATGAGCTTAAGCTGTCTGAAGTCCTGATTTTAGATGATATTGGTGCCGAGCAATCAACACCTTGGGTGCGTGACGAAATCCTGCAGGTCATTCTTCAATATCGGATGCAGGAAGATTTACCGACCTTTTTCACATCCAACTTCAACTTTGAAGAATTGGAGCAGCATTTCGCTAAAGGGAAACATGGAAATGACGAAACCTGGGAAGCCAGACGGGTCATGGAACGCATCCGTTATTTGGCC
Source organism: Streptococcus mitis (assembly GCF_009496205.1). Classification (GTDB taxonomy): domain Bacteria; phylum Bacillota; class Bacilli; order Lactobacillales; family Streptococcaceae; genus Streptococcus; species Streptococcus mitis_BN. The sequence continues at coordinate 11,598 of NZ_WIJO01000020.1, read as the reverse complement.
GAGGAGACTCGTTTAGAAGGAGTGAATCGTCGATGACAGAAACAATTAAACTGATGAAAGCTCATAAGTCTGTTCGAAGATTTAAGGAGCAAGCCCTCCCTCAGGAAGACTTGACTGAAATCCTGACAGCAGCCCAGATGGCCTCGTCTTGGAAGAATTTTCAATCCTACTCTGTGATTGTGGTACGAAGTCAAGAAAAGAAAGATGCCTTGTATGAATTGGTGCCTCAAGAAGCCATTCGTCAGTCAGCTGTTTTCCTTCTCTTTGTCGGAGATTTGAACCGCGCAGAAAAGGGAGCTCGACTTCATACAGACTCATTCCAACCCCAAGGTATGGAAGGTCTCTTGATTAGTTCGGTCGATGCGGCTCTTGCTGGTCAAAATGCCCTGTTGGCAGCTGAAAGCTTGGGCTATGGTGGTGTCATTATCGGTTTAGTTCGATACAAGTCAGAAGAAGTAGCAGAGCTTTTTAACCTGCCTGACTACACCTATCCTGTCTTTGGGATGGCGCTGGGTCTGCCAAATGAAGAACACGAAGTCAAACCTCGCTTGCCATTGCATCAAGTGGTATTTGAGGAAGAATACCGAGAACAGTCAACTGATGCAATCCAAGCTTATGACCGTGTACAGGCGGACTATGCTGGAGCACGTGCGACCACAAGCTGGAGTCAGCGCCTAGCAGAACAGTTTGGTCAAGCAGAACCAAACTCAACTAGAAAAAATCTTGAACAGAAGAAGTTATTGTAGAAAGTGAGAAATTATGGCCCTACCAACTATTGCCATTGTAGGACGTCCCAATGTTGGGAAATCAACCCTATTTAATCGGATCGCTGGTGAGCGAATCTCCATTGTAGAAGATGTCGAAGGAGTGACACGTGACCGTATTTATGCAACGGGTGAGTGGCTCAATCGTTCTTTTAGCATGATTGATACAGGAGGAATCGATGATGTCGATGCTCCTTTCATGGAACAAATCAAGCACCAGGCAGAAATTGCCATGGAAGAAGCAGATGTTATCGTCTTTGTCGTGTCTGGTAAGGAAGGGATTACCGATGCAGACGAATACGTAGCCCGTAAACTTTATAAGACCCACAAACCAGTTATCCTCGCGGTTAACAAGGTGGACAACCCTGAGATGCGAAATGATATCTATGATTTCTATGCTCTCGGTTTGGGTGAACCACTGCCTATCTCATCTGTTCATGGTATCGGTACAGGAGATGTGCTAGATGCCATCGTGGAAAATCTTCCAAATGAATATGAGGAAGAAAATCCAGATGTCATTAAGTTTAGTTTGATTGGTCGTCCAAACGTTGGAAAGTCAAGTTTGATCAATGCTATCTTGGGAGAAGACCGTGTCATTGCTAGTCCTGTTGCTGGAACAACGCGTGACGCTATTGATACCCACTTTACAGATACAGATGGTCAAGAGTTTACCATGATTGATACGGCTGGTATGCGTAAATCTGGTAAGGTTTATGAAAATACTGAGAAATACTCAGTCATGCGTGCCATGCGTGCTATTGACCGTTCAGATGTGGTCTTGATGGTCATCAATGCGGAAGAAGGCATCCGTGAATACGACAAGCGTATCGCAGGATTTGCCCATGAAGCTGGTAAAGGGATGATTATCGTGGTCAACAAGTGGGATACGCTTGAAAAAGACAACCACACTATGAAAAACTGGGAAGAAGATATCCGTGAGCAGTTCCAATATCTACCTTACGCACCGATTATCTTTGTATCAGCTTTGACCAAGCAACGTCTCCACAAACTGCCTGAGATGATCAAGCAAATCAGCGAAAGTCAAAACACACGTATCCCATCAGCTGTCTTGAACGATGTGATTATGGATGCTATTGCCATTAACCCAACACCGACAGACAAAGGAAAACGCCTCAAGATTTTCTATGCGACCCAAGTGGCAACCAAACCACCGACCTTTGTTATCTTTGTCAACGAAGAAGAACTCATGCACTTTTCTTACCTGCGTTTCTTGGAAAATCAAATCCGCAAGGCCTTTGTCTTTGAAGGAACACCGATTCATCTCATCGCAAGAAAACGTAAATAAAAAAGCAGAATCTGGAATGACATTTCCAGATTTTTTTGATAAAATGAAGTTGAAGAAAGCGCTATCAAAAAGAGGTGTTGATGATGAAACTGTCGTTTAATTGGTTTAATTTGATACTCTTATTTCCTTGTTTTTATTTTTTCTATTGGATAGATAATACTGACAGAGACAGTAAAATTTTCCCCATCTTCTACTATTTTTACTGGATTTATATTTCCCTTTTAGCTCTGTTTAGCTTGGATATGACAATTTTTTCATTCTTATTTTTCCCTTTTGTTCTAAATTATGTATCAGATGCTAGTACTTGGGGTGTTTGGTTGCTTTTGATAGTCTTATCTCTAGGCAGTGACTGGTTAGACTATATCTTTTTCAAAAACATGTTTCGCTTGAGACGAGAACTAGGGGAGTCTAACGGTGGAAGGCATTGATTTATACTCTTCGAAAATCAAATTCAAACCACGTCAACATCGCCTTGCCGTACTCAAGTACAGCCTGCGGTTAGTTTCCTAGTTTGCTCTTTGATTTTCATTGATTATTATATTACTTTCTATTTGTAGGAGGTGGCTTATGGAACATCTAAAATCATTTATTACACGCTATTCCAAGGTCTATATTGGTTTAGTTCTGCTGATCTGGCTGGCTTTCTTCTTTGTTCCTTGGGATAAACCAGTTCTGGGAATATCTATCAATCTCTTAATCATACAGAAAGTCTTGCTAGTTTTTGGAATTATGTCGATTTTGATGGCCTTGCTGTCCAAGAAAGTCAGTCTCTTTGTTTTTGGATTGATCTGCTGTTTTTCTCTTTGGATAAATCTATTTATCCTATTTGCGATTTTGCCGATTTTTGTTGGCAATTAAATCATCATAAAAGTCAGAGAGGTTAGCTTGGAAACTAGCCTCTTTTTCCTTTTCAAAATGGGGATTCTTCCTTGAAAATAATCAGTAATTGTGCTAAAATTAAAAGAACATTCTAAAATATTCGGAATTTAAAGTAAGGAAAAACATGGCTAATATTTTAAAAACAATTATCGAAAATGATAAAGGAGAAATCCGTCGTCTGGAAAAGATGGCTGACAAGGTTTTCAAATACGAAGACCAAATGGCTGCTTTGACAGATGACCAACTAAAAGCAAAAACAGTTGAATTTAAAGAACGTTATCAAAATGGAGAATCACTGGATTCATTGCTTTATGAAGCATTTGCGGTTGTCCGTGAAGGTGCCAAACGTGTCCTAGGTCTCTTCCCTTATAAGGTTCAGGTCATGGGGGGAATCGTTCTTCACCATGGTGACGTGCCAGAGATGCGTACAGGGGAAGGGAAAACCTTGACTGCGACTATGCCGGTATACCTCAATGCCCTTTCAGGCAAAGGGGTTCACGTAGTTACGGTAAATGAATATCTATCAGAACGTGACGCGACTGAGATGGGTGAATTGTACTCATGGCTTGGTTTGTCAGTAGGGATTAACTTGGCTGCCAAATCTCCAATGGAGAAAAAAGAAGCCTATGAGTGTGATATTACTTACTCAACCAACTCAGAAATCGGATTTGACTACCTTCGTGATAACATGGTCGTTCGCGCTGAAAACATGGTACAACGTCCGCTTAACTATGCCTTGGTTGATGAGGTTGACTCAATCTTGATTGACGAGGCGCGTACACCTTTGATCGTATCAGGTGCTAATGCGGTTGAAACTAGTCAGTTGTACCATATGGCAGACCACTATGTAAAATCGTTGGACAAAGACGACTACATCATCGATGTGCAGTCTAAGACTATTGGTTTGTCTGATTCAGGGATTGACAAGGCTGAAAGCTACTTCAAGCTTGAAAATCTCTATGACATCGAAAATGTAGCTCTGACTCACTTTATCGATAACGCCCTTCGTGCCAACTACATCATGCTTCTCGATATTGACTATGTGGTGAGCGAAGAGCAAGAAATTTTGATCGTTGACCAATTTACAGGTCGTACCATGGAAGGTCGTCGTTATTCTGATGGATTGCACCAAGCCATTGAAGCTAAAGAAGGTGTGCCAATCCAGGATGAAACCAAGACATCTGCCTCAATCACTTACCAAAACCTTTTCCGTATGTACAAGAAATTGTCTGGTATGACAGGTACAGGTAAGACTGAGGAAGAAGAATTCCGTGAAATCTACAACATTCGTGTTATTCCAATCCCAACAAACCGTCCTGTTCAACGTATTGACCACTCAGACCTTCTTTATGCAAGTATCGAGGCTAAGTTTAAGGCGGTTGTCGAAGACGTTAAGGCTCGTTACCAAAAAGGTCAGCCTGTCTTGGTTGGTACAGTTGCAGTTGAAACCAGTGACTATATTTCTAAGAAATTGGTCGCAGCTGGTGTTCCTCACGAAGTCTTGAATGCTAAGAACCACTATAAAGAAGCCCAAATCATTATGAATGCTGGTCAACGTGGTGCTGTTACCATTGCGACTAACATGGCCGGTCGTGGTACCGACATCAAGCTTGGTGAAGGGGTTCGCGAATTGGGTGGACTTTGTGTGATTGGAACAGAACGTCATGAAAGCCGTCGTATCGATAACCAGCTTCGTGGACGTTCAGGTCGTCAAGGAGACCCAGGTGAGTCACAATTCTACCTATCCCTTGAAGATGACTTGATGAAACGTTTTGGTTCTGAACGCTTGAAAGGAATTTTTGAACGTCTCAACATGTCTGAAGAGGCGATTGAGTCTCGTATGTTGACGCGTCAGGTTGAGGCAGCGCAAAAACGTGTTGAAGGAAATAACTACGATACTCGTAAACAAGTCCTTCAATACGATGATGTCATGCGTGAACAACGTGAAATTATCTACGCTCAACGTTACGACGTCATCACTGCAGATCGTGACTTGGCACCTGAAATTCACTCTATGATTAAACGCACGATTGGTCGTGTCGTTGATGGTCATGCGCGTACCAAACAAGATGAAAAACTAGAGGCAATTTTGAACTTTGCTAAGTACAACTTGCTTCCAGAAGATTCTATTACGATGGAAGACTTGTCTGGCTTGTCTGATAAGGCCATTAAGGAAGAACTCTTCCAACGTGCCTTGCAAGTTTACGATAGTCAAGTTTCAAAATTACGCGATGAAGAAGCAGTTAAAGAGTTCCAAAAAGTCTTGATTCTACGAGTGGTAGATAACAAGTGGACAGATCATATCGATGCCCTCGATCAATTGCGTAATGCGGTTGGACTTCGTGGCTATGCTCAGAACAACCCTGTTGTTGAGTATCAGGCAGAAGGTTTCCGTATGTTTAATGACATGATTGGTTCGATTGAGTTTGATGTGACACGCTTGATGATGAAAGCCCAAATTCATGAGCAAGAAAGACCACAAGCAGAACACCATATCAGTACAACAGCGACTCGTAATATCGCTGCCCACCAAGCAAATATGCCTGAAAATCTGGATTTTAGCCAGATTGGACGGAATGAACTTTGCCCATGTGGTTCTGGTAAGAAGTTTAAAAACTGTCACGGTAAAAGACAATAAAATGAGATAGTTTAGAGGCGGATACCTTGTGAAAAGTAAATTTTTACTTGGTATCCGTTTGCTTTATAAGGAGATGAGTTATGGTATTTACAGCAAAAAGTCCTAAAATTAATATTGAAGAAGTTCGTGCCTTATCAAAATTAGAAGGCCAAGCTTTGGAGAGAAAATCACAGCGCGATCAAGAGCTAGAAGCCATTATGCGTGGAGAAGACCAGAGAATTCTCTTGGTAATCGGACCGTGCTCATCTGATAATGAAGAAGCTGTCCTTGAGTACGCTAAACGTTTGGCAGCTTTACAAGAAGAAGTAGCAGACCGTATCTTTATGGTTATGCGTGTTTATACAGCCAAACCCCGTACCAACGGAGATGGCTATAAGGGCTTGATTCACCAGCCTAACACGGCAGAAGCGCCTAGTCTCATCAACGGAATCAAAGCCGTGCGCCATCTTCACTATCGTGTCATCACGGAAACAGGTATGACGACAGCTGACGAAATGCTTTATCCTGAAAATCTTCCACTTGTGGATGATTTGATTTCTTATATGGCAGTTGGTGCTCGTTCAGTTGAAGACCAGCAACACCGCTTTGTGGCAAGTGGGGCAGATTTCGCGACTGGCTTTAAAAATCCAACCTCAGGAAATCTCAATGTCATGTTTAATGGGATTTATGCTGCTCAAAACAAACAGAGTTTCCTTTTCCTAGGAAAAGAAGTGGAAACAACTGGGAACCCGCTTTCGCACGCTATTCTTCGTGGAGCGACCAATGAGTATGGTAAGAATATTCCCAACTACTACTATGATAATTTGATGGATACCATTGCCCAGTATGAGAAAATGGGCTTGGAAAATCCCTTTATCATTGTGGACACTAATCATGACAACTCTGGTAAGCAATACATGGATCAGATTCGAATTGTCCGCCAGACCTTGATTAATCGTGATTGGAATGAAAAAATCAAGCAGTACGTTCGTGGCTTTATGATTGAGTCTTATCTAGAAGACGGCCGTCAAAACGAACCGGAAGTATTTGGCAAGTCGATCACGGACCCTTGCCTTGGCTGGGAGAATACGGAAGCCCTCGTCAGAGAAATCTACCAAACGCTAGGAGAATAGTATGGCATTTATTGAAAAAGGTCAAGAAATCGATATTGAAGCAATCAAGGCAGAAACTCAATTGTCTGCGGAAGCCTTGCGACTAAAGGAGCGTCGTGATAGAGAATTGGCAGACATCATTTCAGGAGAAGATGATCGGATCCTTTTGGTGATTGGTCCTTGCTCTTCTGACAATGAAGAGGCTGTCTTGGAATATGCTCGCCGTTTATCAGCTTTGCAAAAGAAGGTGGCGGACAAGATTTTCATGGTTATGCGTGTTTATACAGCTAAACCTCGCACCAACGGAGACGGCTATAAAGGTTTGGTTCACCAACCAGATACCTCTAAGGCTCCAAGCCTGATTAACGGTTTGCAGGCTGTGCGCCAGTTGCACTACCGCGTCATTACAGAGACAGGTTTGACAACGGCTGACGAGATGCTTTATCCGTCAAATCTGGTTTTGGTAGATGATTTGGTCAGCTACCATGCTGTGGGGGCTCGTTCTGTGGAAGACCAAGAGCACCGCTTTGTGGCTTCAGGAATTGATGCACCAGTAGGGATGAAAAATCCAACCTCAGGAAATCTTGGAGTAATGTTTAATGGTATCTATGCTGCTCAGAACAAACAGACCTTCCTCTTCCATGGTCAAGAAGTTGAGACTTCAGGAAATCCCTTGGCCCACGTCATCCTTCGTGGTGCAGTTAATGAATATGGGAAAAATGAGCCTAACTTTTACTATGAAACCCTGCTAAATGCCATTGAACGCTATGAAGCCATGGGACTTGAAAATCCTTTTATCCTCATCGATACCAACCATGATAACTCAGGCAAGCAATATATGGAGCAGATTCGAATTGTTCGTCAGACCTTGCAAAATCGTGATTGGAATGAGAAAATCAAAAAGACGGTTCGAGGCTTTATGATTGAATCCTACCTAGCAGATGGTCGTCAAAACCAACCAGAGGTCTTTGGTTGCTCTATTACGGATCCTTGCTTGGGTTGGGAAAATACAGAGGCCTTGGTAGAAGAGATTTATGCTACCTTGATAAAATAAGTGAAAAGGATGGAGTTGGGGGAATCTCAACTCCTTTTGATGAGAATGATAGTTGGACATGGAATTGACATCGAAGAATTGGCTTCGATAGAAAGTGCAGTTACACGACATGAAGGCTTTGCTAAGCGCGTGCTGACCGCTAAGGAAATGGAACGGTTTAACAATCTTAAAGGGCGCAGGCAAATAGAATATTTAGCTGGTCGCTGGTCGGCTAAAGAAGCCTTTTCCAAGGCCATGGGAACTGGTATTGGAAAACTAGGTTTTCAGGATTTGGAAGTCTTGAATAATGAACGCGGGGCGCCTTATTTTAGTCAGGCACCATTTTCAGGAAAGATTTGGCTGTCTATCAGCCATACCGATCAGTTTGTGACAGCCAGTGTCATTTTGGAGGAAAATCATGAAAGCTAGTCCGCATAGACCAACCAAGGCTCTGATTCATCTGAGAGCTATTCGACAAAATATTCAGCAAATGGGGGCTCATATCCCTGAAGGAACGCTCAAGTGGGCTGTAGTCAAGGCTAATGCCTATGGGCATGGGGCTGTTGCTGTTGCGACGGCGATTCAGGATGAAGTTGATGGCTTTTGCGTTTCTAATATCGATGAAGCCATTGAACTTAGACAAGCTGGACTCAGCAAGCGAATCCTCATTTTAGGAGTTTCTGAAATCGAAGCTGTTTCTCTTGCTAAAGAATACGATATCACCTTGACTGTGGCTGGACTGGAGTGGATTCAAGCACTCTTAGATAAGGGAGCGGACCTAACTGGATTGACAGTCCACCTCAAGATTGATTCAGGAATGGGACGGATTGGTTTTCGAGAGGCCAGTGAAGCTGATCTGGCTCAAGACTTGCTCAAGCAACATGGTGCTCGTGTTGAGGGAATTTTTACCCACTTTGCTACTGCAGACGAGGAATCGGATGACTACTTTAATGCCCAGTTAGAACGGTTTAAAACTATTTTAGCTAGTATGAAGGAAGTTCCAGAGCTGATACATGCCAGCAATTCGGCAACGACTCTTTGGCATGCAGAAACTATTTTTAACGCGGTTCGTATGGGAGATGCCATGTATGGTCTCAATCCAAGTGGAGAGGTTTTGGACTTACCCTATGACTTGAAACCAGCCTTGACCTTGGAGTCTGCTATGGTCCATGTCAAGATAGTTCCAGCTGGAGCTTGTATGGGCTATGGAGCAACTTATCAAGCGGATAGCGAGCAAGTCATCGCGACTGTGCCAATCGGCTATGCGGATGGTTGGACACGAGATATGCAAAATTTCGCTGTCTTGGTAGATGGGCAAGCTTGCCCAATCGTTGGGCGAGTATCTATGGACCAAATCACCATTCGTCTGCCTAAGCTTTATCCGCTGGGAACCAAAGTAACCTTGATTGGTTCTAACGGGGGCAAGGAAATCACAGCTACTCAGGTAGCGGCCTACCGTGGGACTATTAACTATGAGGTGGTTTGTCTTCTCAGCGACCGCATTCCGAGAGAATATTATTAAAAAAGAAAGGAGTGGAGCATGAATCTACATCAACCCTTGCATGTCCTACCTGGTGTGGGACCAAAGTCAGCAGAGAAGTACGCCAAACTAGGAATTGAAAATTTGCAAGACCTCTTGCTCTACTTTCCTTTCCGTTATGAAGATTTCAAAACCAAGCAAGTGCTGGAACTGGAAGACGGGGAGAAGGCAGTCCTATCTGGTCAAGTCGTGACTCCTGCCAGTGTCCAGTATTATGGATTCAAGCGCAATCGTCTGCGTTTTAGCCTCAAGCAGGGAGAAGTCGTTTTTGCAGTGAACTTCTTTAACCAGCCCTATCTAGCAGATAAGATAGAGTTGGGAGCAACTCTTGCTGTCTTTGGAAAATGGGACCGCGCCAAGGCTAGTCTGACTGGGATGAAGGTCCTGGCTCAGGTGGAAGATGACCTCCAACCTGTCTATCGTCTGGCTCAGGGAATCAGTCAAGCCAGTCTGGTAAAGATCATCAAAACGGCCTTTGATCAGGGACTGGACCTCTTGATAGAGGAAAATCTTCCCCAGTCTTTGCTGGACAAATACAAACTCATGTCCCGTTGTCAGGCCGTTCGTGCCATGCATTTTCCAAAGGATTTGGCAGAATACAAGCAGGCCCTTCGCCGTATCAAATTTGAGGAACTCTTTTATTTCCAAATGCAATTGCAGACGCTCAAGTCTGAAAACAGAGTTCAGGGAAGTGGTCTGGTTCTGGATTGGTCTCAGGAAAAAGTGACAGCAGTCAAGGAAAGCCTTCCTTTTGCCCTGACCACAGCTCAGGAAAAGAGTTTGCAGGAAATTTTGACAGACATGAAGTCCGACCATCACATGAATCGTCTCTTGCAAGGAGATGTGGGGAGTGGAAAAACAGTCGTCGCTGGCTTGGCCATGTTTGCGGCGGTGACAGCTGGCTATCAGGCAGCCCTCATGGTGCCAACAGAAATTCTCGCAGAGCAACATTTTGAGAGTTTGAAGAGTCTCTTCCCAGACTTAAAACTCGCTCTCTTGACAGGTTCCTTGAAAGCTGCAGAAAAGAGAGGAGTCTTGGAGACTATTGCCAAGGGTGAGGCTGATTTGATTATCGGAACTCACGCTCTGATTCAGGATGGGGTAGATTATGCTCGTCTGGGCTTGATTATCATCGATGAGCAGCACCGCTTTGGTGTGGGGCAAAGGCGTATTTTACGAGAGAAAGGCAACAATCCTGATGTTCTCATGATGACGGCAACTCCTATTCCACGGACGCTGGCCATCACAGCCTTTGGCGATATGGATGTTTCCATTATCGACCAGATGCCAGCAGGTCGGAAGCCTATTGTGACGCGCTGGATTAAGCATGAGCAGCTGCCTCAGGTCTTGACCTGGTTAGAGGGAGAAATCCAAAAAGGTTCTCAAGCCTATGTTATCTCTCCCTTGATTGAAGAATCAGAAGCTCTGGACTTGAAAAATGCCATTGCTTTATCTGAGGAGTTGACGGCTCATTTTGCAGGTAAGGCAGAGGTGGCTCTTCTACACGGTAAGATGAAGAGTGATGAAAAAGACCAGATTATGCAGGATTTCAAAGAGAGAAAGACGGATATTTTGGTTTCGACAACGGTTATCGAGGTTGGGGTCAATGTTCCCAATGCGACCGTCATGATTATCATGGATGCCGATCGCTTCGGTCTCAGCCAGCTTCACCAGCTCAGAGGTCGTGTTGGTCGGGGAGACAAGCAGTCTTATGCTGTTCTCGTTGCCAATCCCAAGACAGATTCTGGGAAAGACCGCATGCGCATCATGACAGAAACGACCAATGGATTTGTCCTAGCGGAGGAAGATTTGAAAATGCGGGGTTCAGGTGAAATTTTTGGAACCAGACAGTCAGGACTTCCAGAGTTCCAAGTGGCTGATATTATCGAAGATTTTCCGATTTTAGAAGAAGCCAGAAAGGTTGCTAGCTACATTAGTTCTATAGAAGGCTGGCAAGAGGATCCAGAGTGGCGCATGATTGCTCTTCATCTGGAAAAGAAAGAACATTTAGATTAAGCTTTCTCTAAGGAAAACTTAAGCTAGCTTTCAGGTTTGCCCCTTATACTAGAGTCATCAAAAAGAAACGAGGACTCTCACATGACAGTAACGATTAAAGTAAATTACCAAACTACTTTCCAAAAGAAAGAAGCAACAAAATAGGCTCTTTGTCAACTGTAGTGGGTTGAAGAAAAGCTAAGCTCGAGAAAGGACAAAATTTGCCCTTTCTTTTTTGGCTCTTTGTCAACTGTAGTGGGTTGAAGAAAAGCTAATATCTAGAAAGGACAAATTTCGTCCTTTCTTTTTTGATATTCAGAGCGATAAAAATCCGTTTTTTGAAGTTTTCAAA